>DATEQE010000062.1:0-2778 GCA_035272825.1 Actinomycetota bacterium | reverse complement strand
GTGGCGCTGCTGCTGGCCTTCGGGTTCGCGGCGCTCCACGCCCTGGGCCCCGGCCACGGGAAGACGCTGATGGCCGCGTACCTGGTCGGCGCCGGGGGAAGCGCCCGGCACGCGATCGCGGTGGGGGGGTCGGTCGCGGGGATGCACACGGCGTCGGTGGTCGCGCTCGGGTTCGTCGTGCTGACGGTGACCGAGGTCCGCCCGAACGCGTCTACCCGTGGCTCGGCCTGGTCTCCGGCCTGATCGCGTTCGCGCTGGGGGCGAGCCTGCTCGTGGCGCGGCTCGGCTCGTGGGGCGGTCACCCCGGTGGTCCCGACCCCCACCACGTGAACGCCGATGGCACGGCCCACCAGCATCGACACCTGCACCCGGCTCCCACCGAGGTGCTCTCGCGGCGGAGCCTCACGGCGCTCGCCATCGCCGGCGGCATGCTCCCGTCGCCGACCGCCCTGGTCGTGCTGCTCGCGGCCGTGGCGCTCGACCGGATCGCCTATGGCCTCGCGTTGATCGGCGCGTTCAGCCTCGGGCTCGCGACCGCGCTCGTGGTCGTAGGGCTTGTCGCCCTGCGCGCCCGCGGCGTCGTCGCCGGGAGGATGTCCGGCAGGACCGCCCGCCTGGTGCCCGTGCTGTCGGCCGCGTCGATCACGCTTCTGGGTCTCGTGCTGACGTTCAGGGGGTTCGTGCAGATCTGAGGGGTGCCCCTCAGCGGTCGGCATCCGGGAGTGCGGTCGTGCGGGCTAGGTGAGCGAGCCGAACCAGCTGGGACCGTCGGTGTTTGGCTCCGTCGGAGTCGAACCGACCGCCTCCTCGGTGATCCACACCCCGTCGAACTGCGACACGTCCACGTCCGTGACCTCGAGCAGGAGGACCCCGTCCTCCGGCCAGAACATCTCGTCCACCGGCGTCCATTGGCCGTTGCTCCCGAGCCACAGCTGGTACCCGTGTCCTGGGGCGGGCTCGGGGCAGAACTCCGCGGCCAGGTAAAGGGTGCGGATGTCCGGCGCAGAGACCTCGACGATCCCGCTGTCTGGCGGCGTCTGATCCTGCGGTGTCACGTTCACGGGCGAAGCGCCCGGCGATCGCATCGCCGAGAGGATCTCGAGCGCGGTGCCCGTGCGCGTCTCGGAGTTCGAGAGGCGGCTCCCGAGCACGAGCGAGAGGCCACCCATCGCAACCAGCGCCACGGCCGAGGCGGCGACCGCGATCAGTGCGCCGCGCCGAGGTGTCCGGCCGGTGAGGGGAACGTCGTCCATCGCGCGATGCAGGCGGGGCAGGAGGGTCTCGGGCGGATCGACGGGCGGCGCCGCGAGCGCGAGATCGCCCGACACGGCCTGGAGCTCGGAGAGGGTGGCCCGGCACGTCGCGCACGAGGGCACGTGGTCGACGAGGATCCGGTCGGCCTCGGCCGCCTGCTCGCCCGAGAGCGAGAGCAGCACATAGCCGGCCAGGAGCTCGTCGATCCGCTCGTGATCCTCGGTCACACCCTCACTCCTCTCGCAGGGCATCGCGCAGCTTCCGCATGGCCGCCAGCGTCCTCGTCTTCACGGTTCCGATCGGGATGCCGAGCTCCTCGGCGATCCGCACCTGCGTCTTGCCCTCGAAATACGCCATCTCGAGCACCTGCTGCTGCGCCGGAGGAAGGGTCGCCAGCGCGGCGCGAACCTCCTTGCGCCGAACGCGCAGGTACGCGTCCTCGACGACGTCCTCCGCAGGGTCTTCGCCGGTCGCGGGCTCGAGGTTCGCCGCACGCTCGGTCCGGCGCCTGAGGCGCTCCTCACGGCGGACGGCATCGACGGCGCGGTGATGGACCAGGGACAGGAAGAAGGACCGGAACGCCCCCCGCGCGGGGTCGAACGCCTCGGGCGCTCGCCACAGCGCCAGGAAGGCGTCCTGGACGACCTCCTGGGCGATCAGGTCCTGCGACGTCACGCGCAGCGCCACGCCGTAGGCCGACCGGGCGTACCGTCGGTACAGCTCGTCGAAGGCCGACCGCTCGCGAGCCGACACCAGCCGGTGCAGCTCGAGATCGTGACGATCGTCCTCGTCCACGGGCTGTTTCCTACCACACGCGGGCCGCTCCTCCCTCGTTAGCATGCGGCCGTGCCCGAGGTCCTGATGTACGCGCGACCGGGATGCGGTCTGTGCGACGAGGCGCGCGAGGTGATCATGGCCGTGCGGGCACGGACGCCGTTCGAGTACCGGGAGGTCGACGTGACCGGCGACGATGCGCTCGAGCTCGAGTACGGGATCAGGATCCCCGTCGTGCTCGTGGACGGGCGCGAGCTCTTCGAGATCCGCGTCGACGCGGGTCGCCTCGAGGAGGCCGTCCGGACTTAGTGCATTCGTGAAGGAGCGTTCACGAATGCACTATCATCCCGCCGTGACCGAGCGATCGATCCCGGAGGCGACCGTCGGACGGCTCCCGGTCTACCTCCGCGCCCTGGTCGAGCTCGCGGAGTCCGGGAGCCCCACCGTGTCTTCGGAGGCGCTCGCCGAGCTCACCGGGGTGAACTCGGCGAAGGTGCGCAAGGACCTGTCGCACCTCGGCTCGTACGGCACCCGGGGAGTCGGGTACGACGTCGCCTACCTCGTGCATCAGATCCGCCGCGAGCTCGGGCTGACCCAGCACTGGCCGATCGTGATCGCGGGGATCGGGAACCTCGGGCACGCGCTCGCGAACTACCGGGGGTTCGCCGAGCGCGGGTTCCGGCCGACGGCGCTCGTCGACAGCGACCCGGCGAAGGTCGGGGAGGAGGTCGCCGGGCTCCGGATCCGACC
>DATEQE010000061.1:0-3306 GCA_035272825.1 Actinomycetota bacterium | reverse complement strand
GAGGCTTGCCCGTCGCCTAGGGTTTCCCTCGGGTCGGGTGTCGAAAACCGCTCGGCGGCTCCGACCCAGTCGTGAGGGAGCCCACCGCGGGCACCGACGAAGGGAGTGACAAGATGAAGTACCTGATCATGATGTTCGGGGACCAGGCCACGATGACGGAGACACGATCCACGGAGTGGATCCGGTCGATGATCGCGTTCATGCAGGACCTCGACCAGGAGCTCCGGGACGCCGGTGAGTACGTCGACGGGCAGGGGCTCGTCGATCCAACGCAGGCCAAGACCGTCCGTTTCGAGAACGGGGCCCCGTTCGTGACCGACGGCCCCTTCGCCGAAGCCAAGGAGTCGTTGGCCGGCTACTTGATCGTCGACGTGCCCGAGGAGCGGGCGCTCGAGATCGCGTCGGGGATCGTCGCGTTCATCGAGGGCCCGATCGAGGTACGGCAGATCGCCGACGCACCGCCCGAGTTCTGAGTCCGAGCACGGCCGACCGCACCACGAATACAAAGGAGGACCGAGATGCCGAAGATCACCCCGTTCCTGTGGTTCGACGACCAGGCCGAGGAGGCCGCCGAGCTCTACGTGTCCGTGTTCAACGCGAGGCCGGGCTCCGCCGGCGACTCCGAGATCCTCGGGGTCTCGCGCTACGGCGAGGCCGGCCCCGGCAAGCCGGGCTCGGCGATGACCGTGTCGTTCCGGCTCGAGGGCCAGGAGTTCACCGGGCTCAACGGTGGCCCGCACCACTCGTTCACAGAGGCGGTCTCGTTCCTGGTCAACTGCGAGACGCAAGAGGAGGTCGACGCACTCTGGTCCGAGCTGTCCGAGGGGGGCGAGGAGGGTCCCTGCGGGTGGCTGAAAGACCGGTACGGCCTGTCGTGGCAGATCATCCCCACCGCGCTCGGTGAGCTCCTCGGCGACCCCGACCCCGAGCGTGCGGCGAGGGCCATGCAGGCGATGCTGCAGATGACCAAGATCGACATCCTGGGGCTCCGCCGCGCCGCCGAGGCGGCGGCGTAACGACGACCCCGATGTCATCGGTCGACGCGCCCGGCGTCGAGGACCTGCTGCGCGACCTGGCGCCGCAGGTCCTCGGCGTGCTCGTCCGCCGGTACGGCCGGTTCGACGCGAGCGAGGATGCGGTCCAGGAGGCGCTGCTCGCCGGCGCGACGCAGTGGCCCGAGCAGGGCGTGCCAGAGAACCCGCGAGCCTGGCTCGTCACGGTGGCCTCCCGGAGGCTGGTCGACGGGTGGCGCAACGAGAGCGCCCGCCGTCGTCGCGAGGAGGTCACGTTCCTCGACGTGCCCGAGCCGGGACCGGTCGCCGAGCGGGACGACACGCTCACGCTCTTGTTCTTGTGCTGTCACCCGTCGCTCTCGGTGCCGTCGCAGCTCGCCCTGACGCTCCGAGCGGTCGGCGGCCTCACGACCGCCGAGATCGCGAACGCCTTCCTGGTTCCCGAGCCGACGATGGCCCAGCGGATCACCCGGGCCAAGCAGACGATCAGGAACGCCGGCGCCCGGTTCGATCTGCCGCCCGAGGAGGAGCGCGAGGATCGGCTCCGCGTCGTCCTGCACGTGCTCTACCTCCTGTTCAACGAGGGCTACACGACGAGCGCGGGTCCCGCCCTGCACCGGGCCGACCTGACCTCCGAGGCGATCCGGCTCGCGCGCCTGCTCCGACGGCTCCTGCCCCAGCAAGGCGAGATCGCCGGGCTGCTGGCGCTCATGCTGCTGACCGATGCCCGGCGCGAGGCGAGGACCACCCCGGACGGCGCCCTCGTTCCCCTCGCCGACCAGGACCGCGCCCTATGGGACAGGACGCAGATCGAGGAGGGCGTCGAGATCATCAGCGACGCCCTCGCGAGGAGTGCGATCGGGCCGTATCAGCTCCAGGCGGCGATCGCCGCGATCCACGACGAGGCGCGGAGCGCCGACGAAACCGACTGGCCGCAGATCCTCGCCCTGTACCACGTGCTCGAACAGGTCTCGCCCGGCCCTGTCGTGACGCTCAATCGGGCGGTCGCCGTGGCGATGGTCGACGGACCTCGAGCGGGTCTGGCGGTGCTCGGCACACTGGACGCCGACGAGCGCATGGCGCACACGCACCGGCTCGAGGCGGTCCGGGGGCATCTGCTCGAGCTCGCAGGCGAGCCCGGCGCGGCACGGGAGTCCTACCGGCGTGCGGCGAGGATGACCGCCAGCGTCCCCGAACAGCGCTACCTCGCGATGCGCGCCGCTCGGCTGCGCTAGGGGATCTGCTGCTCCTGCGGGGTGGGCGTGCGGGCGAGGCTCGCCATCACGGCGCCGGCCAGGATCAGGAGGCCACCCGCCGCCACACCGAAGGTGACCGACTCGTCCAGGAAGACGAACCCGAGGACCGCGGCCGCGAGCGGCTCCATCGCCGAGACGATGGAGGTGCGGACGGCGCCGATCCTCGCGAGGGCCTCCATCAGGAAGAAGAAGGCCCCGGCGGACGACAGACCCATGCCGACGAGCGGCCACCACTCGGCGGCGCCGGCGGGCAGGTCCCAATGGCCGACGACGTTGGCATAGACGAACAGCCCGATCGACGCTCCGGCGCTCACCCACATCGCGCTGGTCAGCGCGTTGGTGCGATCGACCAACAGGTCCACGCCCGTGAGGTAGGCGCTGTACGTCATCGCGGTCACGAGCGCGAGCAGCACGCCGACGCCGTCGATCGCGAGACCGGTCCCCGTGCCGACGACGATCGCCGCTCCGGCGACCGCGCACAGGAGGGCGAAGAGCGTGAGCCGCGCGGGCAGGTCGCCACCAAGGGCCCACGCCCAGACCGTCACGAAGACGGGGTAGGTGAAGAACAGGAGCGTCACGGCGGCGACCGTCCCGTGTTGGGTGGCCGTGAAGAACAGGCTCGCCTCGATCGCATAGCCGAACAGCGCGAGCAGGACCAGCCGGAGCCGCTCGCCGCGCGCCGCCAGGACCGGCCGACGCGTCAGGAGCAGCGCCAGCAACAGCACGACCGCGCCGATCGCGAACCGGATCGACAGCATCGTCTCGACCGGGACGCCTCGCTCGAGGACGAATCGGCCCCAGATGATGATGGTGCCGAACAGCACGGCCGAGACGGCGGCCGAGGATCCCCCGAGCAGGTCGTGACGCGCGGGCGGATCGGTCACGCTCAGGCGAGTTCGATCCGCATCCGCTTGAAGGCCTTGCCCTTGTTCTCGGTCTTCGCGACGCGGACCTGCCCGACCTCGCCCGTCGAGCGCACATGCGTCCCGCCGTCCGCCTGCTTGTCGAGCCCCTCGATCTCGATGACGCGGATCGGG
>DATEQE010000060.1:0-2547 GCA_035272825.1 Actinomycetota bacterium | reverse complement strand
CAGCCCGCCGGCGATGCCCTTCGCCGTGGTCACCAGGTCCGGGACGATGCCCTCGTGCTCGCAGGCGAACATCGCGCCGGTGCGGGCGAACCCGCTCTGCACCTCGTCCGCGATGAACACGATCCCGTGCTCGCGGCACCACGCGTGCAGCGCCGGGAGGAATCCGGGCGCGGGCACGATGAACCCGCCCTCGCCCTGGATCGGCTCGAGGATCACCGCGGCGACGTTCTCCTCGCCGATGTGCTTGTGGATCTCCTCCCGCGCGTAGTCGAGCGCCTCCTCGGCGCACCGCTCGGGTCCTCCCGGCCAGCGGTACGGGTAGGCGAACGGGAGTCGGTAGATCTCGGGCGCGAACGGCCCCATGCCCTGCTTGTAGGGCATCACCTTGGCCGTGAGCGACATGGCGAGCAGGGTTCGGCCGTGGAACGCGTGGTCGAACGTCACGATCGCCTGGCGGCCCGTCGCCTTCCGGGCGATCTTCACGGCGTTCTCGACGGCCTCGGCCCCCGAGTTCGCGAACATCGTCTTCTTCGGCGCGTCGCCGGGCGCGAGCGCGTTCAGCCGTTCGGCCAGCTCGATGTAGGGCTCGTTCGCGGTCACATGGAAGCAGGTGTGCGTGTCGAGCTCCAGCTGCCGCTGCGCCGCGGCGACCACCTCGGGTGATGTGTGGCCGACGTTGAGCACCGAGATGCCCGTCGCGAGGTCGATCAGCCGGTTCCCGTCGACGTCCTCGATGATCGCGCCGGACGCCCGGGCCGTGACGATCGGGTGGGTGTTGAACACGCCCTGCGGCACCGCCGAGGCGCGGCGTTCGAACCACTCGCGCGATCTCGGCCCCGGGATCTCGGTGACGACCTTTCGCTCCTGCGGGATGTCCACGTTGCCTCCTCGTGTCCGGGCTATCGCCCTCCGCAACAGCCCTTCCGCCTCAGTTTGGCACGTCCGCGCCCGGCATCGACCTGCGGTCAGGGCCAGGTGGTCCCCGACCTGCCGGTTTCGGCATACTTCGACCTGCCGGTTTCGGCATACTTTGGCCTGGAGGCTCCCGGACCCGTGCGGGTCGGGACGGAAGGGGAGGTCCACATGGCAACCGCAACGAAGACCTGGCAGATGTACGTCGGCGGCGCCTGGGTCGACTCCTCGGGTGGAGAGGCCGAGCCGAACATCGACCCCTCGACCGAGGCCGTGGCGGACGAGGTCCAGATCGGTTCCCGGGAGGACGCGGATCGAGCCGTCGAGGCGGCGCAGAAGGCGTTCGACGAGGTCTGGTTCGACACCCCGCCGAAGGAGCGCTCGGCGATGCTGTTCAAGCTCGCGGACGCGATCGACGCGGACGCGGAGAACCTCGCCATGCTGGAGGCGCGGGACGTCGGCAAGCCGATCTCGGTCTCGAGCGCCGACATCCCGTTCATCAGCGACAACCTGCGCTTCTTCGCGGGCGCCGCGCGCCACCTGGAGGGCAAGTCCGCGGGCGAGTACGAGAAGGGCTTTACGAGCATGATCCGCCGCGAGCCCCTCGGCGTGACCGTCGGCATATGCCCGTGGAACTACCCGCTGATGATGGCGATCTGGAAGATCGGTCCCGCCCTCGCGGCGGGCAACACCTCGATCATCAAGCCGGCCGAGCTGACACCTCGCACCACGCTGCGGCTGGCCGAGCTCTCGCAGGATATCCTGCCGCCCGGTGTGTTCAACGTGGTCACCGGCCACGGGTCGGAGATCGGCGACCAACTCGTGAAGCACCCGCTCGTACGCCTGGTCTCGGTCACCGGCGACACCGCGACGGGCAAGATCATCGCGTCGAACGCGGGCTCGTCCAACGTGAAGCGGGTGCACCTGGAGCTCGGGGGCAAGGCGCCGGTCGTCGTGTTCGACGACGCGAACCTCGAGAGCCTGATCGAGACGTTGAAGTTCGCGGGGTACACGAACACTGGTCAGGACTGCACGGCCTCCTGCCGCGTCGTCGCCGGCCCGGGGATCTACGAGGACCTCCTGTCCGAGCTCGTGCCGGCCGTCGAGTCCATCAAGGTCGGTGACCTGGACAACGAAGAGGTCGAGATGGGACCTCTCGTCTCGAGCGGCCAGCGCGAGAGCGTGGCCGGGTTCGTCGACCGCGCACAGAACGCCGGCGGCAAGGTCCTCACCGGTGGCGAGAAGATGGACCGCGCCGGCTTCTACTACAAGCCCACGGTCGTGGCCGACGTAGCCCAAGACTCCGAGATCGTGCAGAAGGAGGTGTTCGGCCCGGTCGTCACCGTGCAGCGGTTCGGCGACGAGGACGAGGCCGTCAACTGGGCGAACGACGTCGTCTACGGGCTCTCGTCGTCCGTGTGGACGCGCGACGCGAGCCGCGCGATGCGGGTGGCTCGACGCCTCCAGTACGGGGCCGTGTGGGTGAACACGCACTTCATGATCACCGCCGAGATGCCGCACGGCGGCTACAAGGAGAGCGGGTACGGCAAGGACATGTCGATGTACTCGCTGGAGGACTACACGCAGATCAAGCACGTGATGTGGGCCCTCGACTGACCGCGCGAGCGGTCGGCG
>DATEQE010000059.1:0-5075 GCA_035272825.1 Actinomycetota bacterium | reverse complement strand
GGGGCCGCCCCGCCCGAGATCGCGGAGGACCGGGTCGAGGCGTTCGCGAGGGCCCTGGAGGCCCTGGGCGCGACGGTCCGGCGCGGAGCGTTCCGGGAGCACATGCAGGTCGAGTTGGTGAACGACGGCCCGGTCACCCTCTGGATCGATTCCGCCGGCTGACGCGGCTCACGGAGCCGTGCCGCGGAGCATGTCCGGACCGAGGAGTAGGCTCGTCTCATGAAGGGCGACCATGTGGAGATCGTCGTCGACTCTGGCTCGGGCGTGCTGACCTACGAGATCGAGGCGACCAAGGCGGGGCGCCGCGTCGAGGTCGCCACGTCGCGCGGCGTGATCGAGGTCTCCGAGGTCACCAGGAACGGGGAGCCGGTCCGGAGCGGGCGGTTCATGGCCGATCGGGTGGTTGCCCTGGTGGAGCACCCCGCGCCGCCGCCATCGGTCCGGATCCGACGGGTGCTCAAGGGCCAGACCCAGCTCTGATCGTGTTCGGTCGGGGGCCGGGCGTCAACGCGGCCCTGGATAGACTCTCCCCCCATGTACCTGGACGTCTTCTCCGACAACTCGTTCGAGACCAACTGCTGGCTGCTCGGCGCCGACGCGACCGATGAGGTGGTGGTGGTCGATCCCGGGTTCTCGCCCGAACGCGTCCGCGCGATGCTGGATGCCGAGGGCAGGCGGCCGGTCGCCGCGTTCGCCACGCACGGTCATTTCGACCACGTCGGGTCGGCGGCGGTCTTCTGCGGCGACGACCTCCCCTTCTACATCCACGAGGCGGACGTCGGCGCGCTGACCGATCCGCGGACGTGGGGAGCGGGGTTGCAGACGCCGCCGGTCCCCGTGAAGGTCGTTCGAACGGTCGTCGACGGGGACGTGCTCACCTTCGCCGGGTTCGAGATCGAGGTCGTGCACACCCCGGGTCACACCCCGGGCAGCGTGTGCCTATCCACCGACGCCCTCCTGCTCTCGGGCGACCTCGTGTTCGCGGGCGCGATCGGCCGGACCGACTTCCCCAACTCGTCGCCGGCCGACATGGAGCGGTCGCTCGACCGCTTCCTCGAGCTGCCCGACCCGACCGACGTCCTCCCGGGCCACGGGCCCAGGACCACCGTCGGGCGCGAACGCGAGCGCAACCCCTTCCTCCCATCGGGCGGCTACCGCTCGCGCCGTAGCGCTCGCTCCACGAGCCCCCCGGACCCTCGGCAGGGGCGCTGAGTGGAGCTGCAACCGCCACGCGGGACCGACGACCTGTTGCCGCCGGTCTCCGACGCGATGCTGGGGCTGTACGAGGCCGCCCACCGGACCGCTCGCCTGTACGGCTTCCGCTACGTCGAGACGCCGACCTTCGAGCACACCGAACTCTTCGAGCACACGTCGGGCGAGACCTCCGACGTGGTCACGAAGGAGATGTACACGTTCGAGGACAAGGGCGGGAGATCGCTCACATTGCGTCCCGAGCAGACGGCCGGCATCGTCCGCGCGTACCTCGCGCACGCCCATGACCTGCCGACCCCGTTCAAGGCCTACCACGTGTCGCCGCAGTTCCGGCACGGACGGCCGCAGGCCGGGCGGCTGCGCGAGTTCCGGCAGTTCGGGGTCGAGACGATCGGGTCCGCCGCCCCGAAGGCCGACGTCGAGATCGTCGCGCTGGGGGATCGGTTCCTCCGCGCCCGCGGCCTCGACAGGATCGAGCTCCGTCTCAACTCGATCGGCGATGCGGAATGCCGGCCGGGCTACCGCGAGAAGCTGATCGCCTACCTCGAACCGCACGCGGGCGAGCTCGACGAGGACTGCCGGACGCGGCTCCGGACCAATCCGCTCCGCGTGTTCGACTGCAAGGTCGACGGGCAGACGCCGCTCGTGCTCGGGGCGCCGCTGATCTCCGAGAACCTGTGCCAAGCCTGCGCTGAGCACTTCGCGGCGGTCCGCAACGGGCTGGACGCCGCCGGGATCGCCTTCGCACACGATCCCCGGCTCGTCCGAGGGCTCGACTACTACACGCGGACGACGTTCGAGTTCGTCTCGGCCTCGCTCTCGCGGGCGCAGGCGACCGTGTGCGGCGGTGGGCGGTACGACGGGCTCGCCGAGGTGCTCGGCGGCCCTCCGACGCCGGGGGTCGGGTTCGCGCTCGGCCTGGACCGGCTGCTCGTTGCCCTTCGCGAGGAGGACGCGGCGCTCCCCGGGCAGGCCGGGCTCGCGTGCTTCGTGGTCTCGCTCGGACCGGAGGCGACGGAGGTGGGCGCGCGGCTCGTCGACGAACTCCGGAACGTGGGCATCCCGGCGGCGACGATGTTCGAGGACCGATCCTTGAAGGCGCAGCTCAGGCTGGCCGACCGCTCGGGCGCCGCGTACGCGGTGATCCTCGGGGAACGCGAGGTGGGGGCGGGGACGGCCATCCTGAAGAGCCTGGCGGATGGGGAGCAAGAGGAGGTCCCGATCGGCGATGTGGTGAACTGGCTCTCCCGAACGGATTGGGCTGCAGAGCGATGAGGGCGCGGGCGATCCGATGAGCGATCTCAGGACGGCGATGCGGACGCACGCGTGCGGTGAGCTCCGAGCCGAGCACATGGGCGAGCGCGTTGCCCTCTGCGGGTGGGTGTGGCGCCGGCGGGACCACGGCGGGGTGACGTTCGTCGATATCCGAGATCGCGAGGGGCCAGTGCAGCTCGTGTTCCATCCCGATGACGCGCCGCACGCCCACGCCGCGGCGCAACACCTCGGCTCCGAGTCGGTGATCCGGGTCTCGGGCGAGGTCCGGCAACGCCCGCGGGGTACGGTGAACCCCGAGCTGCCCACCGGGGAGATCGAGGTGGCCGTGGCCGAGCTCGAGGTGCTCGCCGAGGCCGAGACCCCCCCGTTCGTGATCGAGGACCGGATCGAGGCCTCGGAGGAGCTCCGGCTCCGGTACCGCTACCTCGACCTGCGACGTCCCGAGATGACCAAGGTCCTCGCGATGCGGAACGCTATCAACCGCATCGTCCGCGACGAGATGGAGTCGCGGGGGTTCCTGGAGGTCGAGACCCCCCTGCTCGGCCGCAGCACCCCCGAGGGTGCCCGAGACTTCCTGGTCCCATCGAGGTTGTGGCCCGGGACGTTCTACGCGCTGCCGCAGTCGCCGCAGCAGCTCAAGCAGCTACTGATGGTGGCCGGACAGGATCGCTACTACCAGATCGTCCGGTGCCTGCGCGACGAGCAAACGCGCGCCGACCGCAGCTTCGAGTTCACGCAGCTCGACGTGGAGATGTCGTTCGTCGACGAGGAGGACGTCTTCGCGGTGATCGAGCCCCTCTACGCGCGGATCGTGCGCGAGATCCAGGGCGTCGAGGTCGCCACGCCGTTCGCGAGGATGACCTACGACCAGATGATGGACCGGTACGGTTCGGACAAGCCCGATCTGCGGTACGGGATGGAGCTCGCGGACGTCGGCGCGGGGTTCGCCGGGACGGGGTTCCGCACGTTCGCATCGGTGCTGGACTCGGGCGGGCTCATCAAGGCCTTCTCGGCACCCGGCGGCGCCGAGCTGTCCCGCAAGGAGCTCGATGAGCTGGTGCAGGTGGCGAAGTCGCGCGGGGCGGCGGGCCTGGTCTGGATCGTGGTCGAGGGCGAGGGGATCCGCTCGCCGGTCGAGAAGCACCTGTCGCCCGAGGAGATCGAGGGCGTGCGCAAGGTGACCGGGGCCGGACCCGGCGACCTGATCCTGATCGTGGCCGACAAGCCCGACCGCACGAACGTCGCGCTCGACGGGTTGCGGCGGCACCTGGCCGACCGGCTCGGGCTGATCCCGGAGGGGGAGTGGCGGTTCTGCTGGTACTCGGAGCCGCCGCTGTTCGACTGGTCGGAGGAGGAGGGCAAGTGGGTCTCGAATCACCACCCGTTCACCTCGCCGCTGACCGAGAACCTCACGCCCGAGACCGCGAAGGCGCGGGCCTACGACCTCACGCTGAACGGGTTCGAGCTCGGGGGCGGGAGCATCCGGATCCACCGTCCCGACGTGCAGCGGCGGGTCTTCGCGGTGCTGGGGCTCACGCCCGAGCAGACCGAGGAGCAGTTCGGCCATCTGCTGCGAGCGTTCCGGTACGGGGTGCCTCCGCACGGCGGCATCGCGATGGGGATCGACCGGTTGGTGATGCTGATGGCCGGCAAGGACACGATCCGAGACGTGACGGCGTTCCCCAAGACGCAGTCCGGCGCCGACCCGCTCACCGGAGCGCCGGCCCGCGCGACCGAGGAACAGCTGCGTGAGCTCGGCATCGCGATCGTGGTCCCGACGAAGCCCGACGAGGAGGCGGAGCCGGATGGTTGAACTCACGGAGTCCGACATCGCGATGCTGACGGACAGGAACTACGCGACGTTCGTCACGGTGAACCCCGACGGCTCCCCGCACGCGACGATCACCTGGGTCGACGCGGCCGACGGGCACGTCCTGGTGAACACGGCGGAGGGTCGGGTCAAGCACCGTAACTGCGCGGCCAACCCCAGGGTGGCGATCACCGTCATGAGGAACGGAGACGCGTACGACTGGATCTCGATCACCGGGACCGTGGTGGGGTTCGAGACCGGGGAGCATGCCGAACGGCACATCGACGAGCTCTCGCACCGCTACGACGGCCACGGCTACTCGTACACGCCGGGCCAGGTGCGCGAGATCCTGAAGATCCGGCCCAGGCGCATCATCCGCTACAAGGACTGACCTCGAGTGGCCGAAGTCCCCCTCGCCGCCCGGATGCGGCCCCGAACGTTCGAGGAGTTCGTCGGGCAATCGCACCTGATCGGTCCGGGCAAGGCGCTCACGCAACTGCTCGAGGGCGGACACCTGCCCTCGATCGTGCTGTGGGGGCCGGCAGGAACGGGGAAGACCACCCTCGCCTACCTGCTCGCCGACGCGGTCGGCGCCCAACTGGTGCAGCTGTCGGCGGTCTCCTCGGGCGTGGCCGACGCTCGGAAGGTGATCGAGCGGGCCAAGGGCGGGCTCTTCCGGACGGTACTGTTCGTCGACGAGGTCCACCGGTGGTCGAAGGCTCAGCAGGACGTCCTCCTCCCGGCGGTCGAGGAGGGGACGGTCACCCTGGTAGGCGCG
>DATEQE010000058.1:0-3266 GCA_035272825.1 Actinomycetota bacterium | reverse complement strand
GCCCCAACGGCGCCGGCAAGACGACGGCCATCCGCATCCTCACGACGATCCTCGAGCCCGACGGGGGCACCGCGGAGGTACTCGGGTTCGATGTCGTGCGCGACGCCGAACGCGTCCGGCTGCGCATCGGGCTGGCCGGTCAGGCCGCCACGGTGGACCCCAACCTCACGGGCCGCGAGAACCTGCGGCTGGTCGGGCGGCTCGCGCAACGACCGCGCGCGTGGGTCGACCTCCGGGCGGCCGAGCTCCTGGAGCTGTTCGAGCTCTCGCCGGCCGCCGACCGACCGATCAAGACGTACTCCGGTGGGATGCGGCGCCGGCTCGACGTGGCCGCCGCCCTCGTCGGACGGCCCCCGGTCCTGTTCCTCGACGAGCCTACGACGGGCCTGGACCTCCCGAGCCGGAACGCGCTCTGGGGGACGATCCGAGACCTCGTCGCGGACGGCACCACCGTGCTGCTGACGACGCAGTACCTGGAGGAGGCGGATCAGCTCGCCGGACGGGTCGCGGTCGTCGACGTCGGGCGCGTGATCGCCGAGGGGACGCCGTCCGAGCTCAAGGCACAGCTCGGGAGCACCGTGATCGAGTTCGTGATGGCGGGGGAGCCCGACGCGCACCGCGCGGCGTCGGCCCTGGCCCCACCGGGCGCTACCCCGGAGGTCGAGGGCGCGAGGATCCGGGTGCCCTCGGGCGAGGGTCCCCGGGCGCTGATGGAGATGCTCAGGACCCTCGATGCGCAGGGGCTGTATCCCGTGTCGCTCACCGTGCGCGAGCCGAGCCTGGACGACGTCTTCCTCCGACTGACCGGACACCACGCCGAGCCGGCTCCGGAGCTCGAGTCGACAGAGCCCGTTCCCGTTGGAGGTGGAGCATGAGCCAGGCAACCGTCGCGATCCCGATCCCGACCGAGCGCCGAGGCCTCGGCAGGCTGACCGGCGCCGTGTCCGACTCGGTCGCGATGACGTGGCGGAACGTCATCACGCTCCGTCGGGTGCCGCAGCTCCTCGTGTTCTCCACGATCCAGCCGGTCATCTTCGTGCTGCTGTTCGTCTACGTGTTCGGGGGGGCCATCCAGAACACCTTCGGCCTCCCGTACGTCGACTACCTGATCCCGGGCATCTACGTCCAGATGGCCGTGTTCGGCGCGATGGGGACGGCGGTCGGCCTGGCGGCGGACGTGAAGAGCGGACTGCTCGAACGCTTCCAGGCGCTGCCGATGGCGCGATCGGCGGTGCTGGCCGGCAGGACCTCGGCCGACGTCGTGCGCAACGTCTTCGTCATGACGCTCGTGAGCGCCGTTGGCTTCCTGGTCGGGTTCCGCGTGCACACCGACGCCCTCGGCTACCTGGGTGGCGTCGCGCTCGTGCTCCTGTTCGGCTACTCGCTGTCGTGGGTCTTCGCGACCGTGGGGCTGGCCGTCAAGGACCCCGAGACCGCGCAGGCCGCCGCGTTCCCGATCATGGCGCCGCTGGTGTTCGCCTCCTCGGTGTTCGTGCCCGTAGCGGCGATGCCGAGCTGGCTCCAGCCGTTCGCCGAACACCAGCCGGTCTCGGTGGTGGCTTCGGCGGCTCGCTCCCTGATGAGCGGCACGCCGAGCGATCACTTCGTGGTGCAGGCGCTCGCGTGGATCGTCGCGATCGTCGCGATCTCGGCACCTTTGGCGGTGCGCCGGTACCGGCGCGTGTTCTGACACCGCTCGGCGCGGTTCGGAAGGCGGGCTAGCGGGACGAGCCGTCCCGCGCCGCGGCCTCGATCAGGTCCGCGGCGCGCGCGGTCCCGTCGGCCGACCGGATCGCGGCCCCCAGCCCCTCCGCCCTCGAACGCAGGTCCGGGTCGCCCACCAGGCGGTCGACCGTCCGTCGCAGCTCGTCGTCCTCGAACGCGTACGTGTCGAAGCGGACGCCCAGGCCGAGCTCGTGCACCCGCTGGGCGTTGTCGTACTGGTCCCAGAACAGCGGCAGGACGATCATCGGCTTGCCGAAGTGGAACGCCTCGGTCGTCGTGTTGTTGCCGCCGTGGGTGATCACCAGATCGCAGTGGGGGATCACGTTGGTCTGGGGGATGCGGGCCTCGCCCCACATGTTGTCCGGGAGCTCGAACTCGTCGGCGCGCGGGCCCTTCGACACGACGTAACGGTGCGGGGTGTCCGCGAGCACAGCGACGAGCCGCCGCATCAGCTCAACGTCCGCGGAGCCGAGCGACCCGAGCGACAGGTACACGAGCGCGCCCTCACCCGCGAGCTCCTCGGGGACGTCCCACGCCTCCTCGGTCCGCCGGACGGACGACTCCAACCGGTGCCAGGTGGGGGCGGGCGCGTGCGACCGACGGTAGTCGGCCGCCTCGGGGAAGACGTAGAGGTTCAGGCGTCCCGACTCGTGGATGAACTCGAGGTCGGGGAGCGGCGGCGCCCCGCTGTCCACCATGAACGCGTTGAACCGCTCCCAGGTGTCGCGGTGGGTGCGTTCGACCTCGGCGCCGAACTCGTCCCACCCCGTCCGGTCGTCCGTGGGGTAGCCGCTGAACGTCGGTGGGAGCGCGGGATCCTTCAGCTCGAGCGGGTTGCACGACATGATCCTCACCCACGGCGCGCCATGGGTGAGCAGTGCCGGGAAGCTGTTGACGTTGTCCTCAACGATGACGTCGGGCTCGGCCCGATCCAGGATCGCCTGGAGCTGCTCGTGGCAGTACACCGCCCCGTCGATCAGTGAGGACCAGACGGGCTCGATGAACGTCGCGAGCTGCTCGATCGTCGGCTTGCGGAACTCCGGCGCCGTCTCCGCGACGAAGTCGATCCAGAACTGGCCCGCGTCCTGGTCGCCCTCGGCCGGCGGCGAGAGATCGACGAGATCTTCCTCGAAACCCAGCGGCTCGAGCTTCCCGTTCCACGACGCCTCGGCCGCGAACACGACGCGGTGCCCCCGCCGTTCGAGCACCTTGCCGATGCCGATGCAGTTGTTCGTCGGCCCGTAGGCGCTCTCGGGCATGAACACGATGGTGCGCCGTTCGCCCGCCATGGTGCGCCGCACCCTACCCCAGCGGCTCCGGCACGGTCGCGTCCGGCGCGACCGAGCCGCCTGGGCTCATGCCGTCGGCTACGTGACGGTGATCGTCCCCGTCATCTGCGGGTGGATCGAGCAGTGGTAGGCGAAGGTCCCACTCCGGCGGAAGCGTCGCCCGAAGGTCTCGCCAGGCGCCAGGGTGTGGTTCCACAGGCCCGTGTTCGACGTCGTGGTGTGCGTCCGGCCGCCGCGGTTCATCCACCGGAC
>DATEQE010000057.1:0-3998 GCA_035272825.1 Actinomycetota bacterium | reverse complement strand
GGTCACCTCGTGGCCGGGGCACTCGCCCAGGTTGCGGTCGCCGCCGCAGATCTCGCACAGCCCCAGGCAGTCGGGACGGCACAGCGGCGAGAACGGCATCTCGAGCACCACCGCGTCGCGCACGATCGGCTCGGGGTCAAGCGTCAGATCCGGCTCGAGCGCGTAGTCGTCGTCGGGACCGGGCTCGCGCGCGACGAGCTCGGTCATCTCCACGTCGAAGTCGCGTTCGAACGTCTTCAGGCATCGGGCGCACCGCATCGCGAAGCGCCCCTCGAGCGAACCCCGGACGAAGATGCCTTCGATGACGCTCTCGAGCGTGAGGTCGGCGGCGATCGGGGTGTCCTCGGGCACGTCGGCGAGCTCGGTCCGCAGACCGGGAACCGGCTCCTCCACGTGCACGGTCCGCGAGGATCCGGGGCTCTCGAGGAGATCTCGGACGTCGATCGCTCGCATCACGCCTCCTCATCCTCCCGGTCCTCCGACAACGTCACCTCGGGTCCGAGCTCATCGCTCGGCGTTGCGCCGCGCAGCTTCGCGCGTCCCGCGACGACCTGGTCGATCGTCCGGGAGAGCCCGTCGTTGGACGCCATCATGTCCTCGAGGATCTTCTGCAGCGTGCCTTCCAACTGCGCGAGCTTCGCATCCACGTAGTCCTCGGCCTCGAGCCGCAGCCGGCGGGCGTCTTCCTCGGCCTCCTGCACGATGCGTTCGGCCTCGTCCTTGGCCCGCTGCATGACCGCCTCGTGGGACGCGAGGCGCAGCTGCTCGGCACGTGCCTGCTCCACCATCGCCTCGGCGTCGCGCCGGGCCTTGGCGAGCAGCTCCTCGCGATCCTTGACCACCCAGCGCGCCTGCTTGATCTCGTCGGGGAGCGAGCTCTTCAGGTCCTCGATCAGGTTCAGGACCTCGTCGCGGTTCAGCAGCGCGGACGACGACAGGGGCATCGACTTCGCGTCGCGCACCATCTCCTCGAGCTCGGACAGGCGGGAGGTGAGATCCATCTACGCCAAACTCCCGAGCTTGTCGGCGAGCCGCGCCGCGACGTGGGCCGGGACGAGGCTCGACACGTCCCCGCCGAAGCGCGCGACCTCCTTGACCAGGGAGGAGGACAGGAACGACCACTGCGGGCTCGTGGTCATGAACAGGGTCTCGACCCCCGCGAGCTGGTGGTTCATCTGCGCCATCTGGATCTCGTACTCGAAATCGGTCACCGCCCGCAGCCCCTTCACCACGACGTCGGCGCCCCTGCGGGTTGCGTATTCGACGAGCAATCCGGTGAACGCCTCTACCTCGACATTGCCGAGCGAGTGCACCGTCTCCTTGATCATCCCCACCCGCTCCTCGGCTCCGAACAGTGGCTCCTTTGACGGGTTGTCGAGCACGCCGACGATGAGCGCGTCGAAGCGCCTCGCAGCCCGTTCGATGATGTCGATGTGACCGTTCGTGACGGGGTCGAACGTCCCCGGACACAGGGCGGTCAGGCCCATCTAAACCTCCCGGAATATGAAGACGAGGGTGTCGCCGTAGGACAGTCGCCTCGCGGCAAGCCAGTGTAGCGGAATGACAGGCGTGGAAGACCGTTTCGCGCGCGTCAGGACCACGCGCCAGGCGGGTCCGGAGAGCCCGGCGGAGCCGATCGCCGCCACCAGCCCGTCGAGCTCGTCCTGGTCCATCGCGTACGGGGGGTCGGCGAACACCAGGTCGAACCTCTCAAGAGGATTGGCATCTCCGCTGACAAATGTGAGCACGTCCGACGGGACGATCTCCGCGGCCTCCCGGAGCCGCGCCCGGGCGAGGTTGGCGCGGATCGCACCGAGCGCGGCCCGGTCCCGCTCGACCAGCGTCGCGTGCTCGGCGCCCCGCGAGAGCGCCTCGATCGCCATCGCGCCAGTCCCGGCGTACAGGTCCAGGACGCGCGCCCCCGGCACCCCCGCCCCGAGGCTGGAGAACACGCCCTCGCGCGCCCTGTCCGAGACGGGGCGAACGCCGCGCGGGACCGGGCCCAGCCGAACGCCCTTGGCCGTGCCGGCGATCACCCTCACGAGTGGAACAGCCAGTCGATCGACCCCTCGAACCTCGACCGGAGTTCCGCCAACAGACCCGGCTCCTCCGCGAGGTCGGGATCGCGATCGATCGCCGCGAAGGCGCGGGCGCGGGCCCGCTTGACGAGGTCGAGGTCGTCGGCCAGACGCGCGAGCTTGAGATCCGGCAGCCCCGACTGCTTGACGTCGAACAGCGTCCCCTCCCCGCGCAGGCGCAGGTCCTCGTCGGCCAGCTCGAACCCGTCCGTGGTACGGACCATGGCCTCCAGCCGCGCGCGCGCCTCGAGGTTGCCCTCCTCGGACTCGTCGAACAGCACGCAGGTCGACGGGTGCGTCCCCCGTCCGATCCGGCCCCGGAGCTGGTGCAGCTGCGCGAGGCCGAAGCGCTCGGCGTTCTCGACGAGCATCACGGTCGCGTTCGGAACGTCCACGCCGACCTCGATCACCGTCGTCGAGATCAGCAGGTGCGTGCGTCCAGAGCGGAACCCGTCCATCACGCGCTCCTTCTCGGCCGGGCGCAGCTTGCCGTGCAGCACCTGGACGGACAGATCGGGGAAGACGTCGGTCGCCAGGCGCTGCGCCTCCCCCTCCGCCGCGCGGACCTGGTTCCGGTTCGTCTCGTCGATCGCCGCGCAGACCACGAACGCCTGCCGCCCCTCCTCGACCTCGGCCCGGACGAGCTCGTAGGCGGCCTGCCGTTGCGGCTGTGTTCGCGCGATCAGGGTTCGGATCGGTTGGCGCCCCTTCGGCATCTCGTCGAGGACCACGACGTCCAGATCGCCGTAGTAGGTGAGCGCGAGCGTCCGCGGGATCGGGGTCGCCGTCATGATCAGGACGTCCGGCGACCCCCCCTTGCCCTTGAGCGCCATCCGCTGGTGGACGCCGAACCGATGCTGTTCGTCGATGACGGCCAGCGAGAGGTCCGCGAACGCCACTCCCTCCTGCACGAGGGCATGCGTCCCGACGACGAGTTCGACGTCTCCTGCGGCGATCCCCTCGAGGACCTTGGCTCGGTCCCTACCGGTCACCGCGGCGGTGAGCAACGCGTACGTCACGCGCGGTGCGACGTCCTCGTCGGGACCCGGGTCCAACAACGAGGCCTGGGCCCCGTCCGCGCTCGCGGAGGACGCGAGCTCCAGGTACGGGACCGCCCCCGATCCACTGAGGAGCGCCTCGACCTGACGGAAGTGCTGTCCCGCGAGCACCTCCGTGGGAGCCATGATCGCCGCCTGGTGGCCCGATCCGATCGCGACGAGCGCCGCGTGCAGCGCGACGAGCGTCTTGCCCGAGCCGACGTCGCCCTGCAGCAGGACGTTCATCGGTCGCGGGCGCGCCATCGCCCCGTCGATCTCCTCGGTGGCCCGGCGCTGCGCGGGGGTCGGCTCGAACGGCAGCGTCCGGTCGAGCCGCTCGATCAGCGGACTTCCCAGCTCGTGCGCCACGCCGATCTCGGCGCGCTCGACCCGATGCTTTCGGAACGCGAGCCCCAGCTCGAGCACGAACAACTCGTCGAACTTCAGCCGTTCGATCGCGGCGGCGAGCTCGGGTTGCGAGCCCGGGAAGTGGATGTCCCGGATCGCGCGGTCGAACGGCGGCAGCGCCTCCGCGCGGATCAGGTCCTCGGGCATCGGGTCGGGGATCGGACCGAGTCGTCCGAGCGCGCGCCACACGAGCTCGCGGATCGTCCGTGTCGTGATGCCCTCGGATGCTCGGTGGATCGGCGTGATCCGCCCCGTGTGCACCAGGTCCCGATCGTCGCCCCCGAGCAGCTCGATCTCCTGGTTCGCGAGCTGGAGCCGGCCTCGGTACAGCTGCGCGATGCCCGAGACCGCGACCTCGTACCCCTCCTTGTACATCGAGCCCGTCCACGGCTGGTTGAAGAACGTCAGGTCGAGGTAGCCCGAGCCGTCGTACAGCGTGATCGTGACCATCGACTGCCGGCGCCGGGTCTGCCGC
>DATEQE010000056.1:0-4263 GCA_035272825.1 Actinomycetota bacterium | reverse complement strand
CGGACCCGGTCGGTCAGGACCACCAAGGCCACCGGCGCGAGCCGTTCCGGCCGGCGGTCGGCCTCGATCGGCGACTCGGTGCGGCCGAGGAGTACCACGCGCCGTCCGGCCTCGGCATGCGTGCGCGCCTTCGTGAGCTGGGGGTCGTCGCCCGGCCGCGAGCCGAGGAGCACGTCCGGCGCGCCCAGGACCCACGTCCCCCTGGTCCCGAAGTCGGCACCGCTCCACTTGCGGGCGGACGAGAACGGTACGGTCCTTGCCGCAAGCCAGCCTTCCCGCGGGTCGGGGAAGCTGTCGCGGATCGCGAGCAGGGTCGCGTTCGGGTGGGGTTCGGCGGCGGCGAGCGCGGCGAGCGCGTCGCGGTGCGACCCGTCCTCACCGAGCAGCTCGACCTCGTCGACGACGAGGCGGCCCTCGGTGAGCGTGCCGGTCTTGTCGATGCACAGGACGTCGACCCGCGCGAGCACCTCGACCGCCGGCAGCTCCTGCACGACCACGCGGCGTTTGGCCAGGCGGACGACGCCGACCGCGAAGGCCACGCTGGTGAGCAGCACCAGACCCTCGGGCACCATCGCGACCGTCGCGGCGACCGAGCCCCGCAGCGCGTCGCGCACGCTCGGGTTCGAGCGGAGCTGGCTGACCACGACCAGCGCCGCCGTCGGGATCAGCAACCAGGTCACGATCCGCAGGATCTGATCGATCCCGCTCCGAAGCTCGGAATGGGTCAGGCTGAACCGACGCCCCTGCTCGGCGAGCTGCGCCGCGTAGGCCTGCGCCCCGACGCGCGTCGCTCGGAACCGCCCGCTGCCCGCCGCGACGAACGACCCCGAGAGCACCTCGTCCCCCGGCTCCTTGATCGCGGGCTCGGCCTCGCCGGTCAGGAGGGACTCGTCGACCTCGAGCGCGGAGGCCTCGAGCACCTCGCCGTCGACGACGACCTGATCGCCCGGTTGCAGCTCGAGCACGTCGTCGAGAACGACCTCGGTGAGCGGCGCCTCGCGAACGTGGTCGTCGCGGACGAGCCGCGCATGCGGCGATGTCAGCACCGCCAGCGAGTCCAGCGTCCGCTTGGCGCGCAGCTCCTGGTAGATCCCGACGCCGGCGTTCGCGACCAGCACGAACCCGAACAGCGCGTCCTGGATCGGACCGACGATCAGGATCACGACCAGGAGGGAGCCGAGCAGCGCGTTGAACCGCGTGAAGACGTTGGCTCGGACGATCTGGCCGACCGTCCGTGACGGGACGGCCGGCACGTCGTTGACCTGGCCGAGCGCGACGCGCTCGGCGACCTCCTGCGCGGTCAGGCCCTCGGCGGCGGGCACGGTCGGCGCTATCGGTCGCCCGGCTTGTCGCGCTCGGCCCGCCACCACGCGTCGAGCTGGCGGAAGGCCTCGTCCTCGTCGATCGGGCCGCGTTCGAGACGGAGCTCCATCAGGTGCTCGAGCGCACGTCCGACCTCGGGACCCGGTTCGATCCCGAGGTGCCCCATTACCTGCATGCCGTCCAGCGGCGGACGCATCGCCTCGAGGTTCTCCTCCTCGGCCAGGCGCGCGATCCGCTCCTCCAGCTCGTCCTGGAGCGCTTCGAGCTTCTTGGCCTTGAACCGGTTCTGCGTCGTGCAGTCGGCCCGCGTGAGCTGGTTCAGCTCGTCGAGCAGCGGTCCAGCGTCACGCACGTATCGGCGGACCGCGCTGTCGCTCCACTCGCTGTAGCCGTGGAAGCGCAGGTGCATCTCGACGAGACGGGCGACGTCGTTTACGACGTGCGCCGGGTACCGCAGCGCCTGGAGGCGTTCGCGCGCCATGCGCGCCCCGACGACCTCGTGATGGTGGAAGGAGACACCGTCGGGCGTGATCGCGCGGGTCTTCGGCTTGCCGATGTCGTGGAGCAGCGCCGCGAGCCGGAGCGTCGGATCGGCGGTCGCCTCGGTCTTCTCGACGACCGCGAACGTGTGATGCAGCACGTCCTTGTGCTTGTGCACGGGGTCCTGCTCGAGCTGCAGGGCCGCCAGCTCCGGCAGGAACTCCCGGGCCAGGCCGGTCGCGACCACCAGCTCGAGCCCGCGCGAGGGCGCCTCGGCCAGGAGCAGCTTCGTGAGCTCCTCGTTGATCCGCTCCGCGGACACGATCTCGAGGCGGTCGTGCATCTGCTCGATCGCCCGCACCACTCGCGGGGCGGGGACGAGCTCGAGCTGCGCCGCGAACCTCGCGGCGCGGAGCATGCGCAGCGGGTCGTCGGAGAACGCGATCTCGGGATCGAGCGGCGTGTCGAGGCGTTTGGCCGCGAGATCCTTCACGCCGCCGAACGGATCGACGAACTCGCCTTCGGGCAGACGGATCGCCATCGCGTTCACGGTGAAGTCGCGTCGCGACAGGTCGGTCCGCAGGTCCTTGCCGAACGTTACCGCCGGCTTGCGGTGCTCCTCCGCGTACACCTCCTCGCGGAACGTCGTGATCTCGAGGGCGTGATCCGCCTTGCGGGCGCCCACCGTGCCGAACTTCACGCCGACCAGGTACACGCGCTCGGCCCACCCGCGCAGGACCTTCGTGGTCTCCCGCGGGAGGGCGTCGGTCGCGAAGTCGAGGTCGGCCCCGAGCTCCCGGCCCAGCAGCATGTCCCGGACCACGCCGCCCACGAGGTAGAGCTCGTGACCCGCCAGGCGGAAGCGCTCGCCGAGCTCGGTGGCGATCGGGGGGATCTCGAGGCGCGCGCCGCCGTTCGGACGCGACCGGTCGGCCATGACGGGCTCAGGATACCCCTGCGCCCGAGGCCCACCGCTTCATCCTCGTGCTCGCGCTCCGAGCCCGCGCAGACCTGCGGTACCGTCCGAGGCGTGCCCCTCGCCGGATGGCTCGGGTTCTTCTGGACGCTGCCGAACACCCTCCTCGGACTCCTGCTCGGCGGGCTCACGTTCCAGGCGCCGCGCGCGCACGGCGGCGCGATCGTGTTCGACCGCGTCCCGCGGGGCCTGACCCGGCTCCTGCGTTCGATGCATCGCACCGCGATGACCGTCGGCTTCGTGATCGTCGCGGCGGTCCCGGTCGAGGGACGGCTCCTGGTCCACGAACGCCACCACATCCGCCAGTACATGGCGTGGGGGCCGTTCTTCATCCCGGTCTACCTGCTGCTGGCGATCCCGTTCGGCTACCGCCGGCACCCCATGGAGCGCGCGGCTCGCCGAGCGGCGGGCGAGGACCTGTGAAACGCGAGGAGGCGGTTAGCTCCGGGTGAGCGTCCCGCGGAGCGCAAGCACGAAGTCGTGCGGGCTCGTCGAGGCGACGCGCGCATCCTCCTCCGTCACCAGACCGCCCTCGACGAGGCCGACGAGCGCCTGGTCGAACGTCTGCATGCCGTAGAAGCCGCCCTCGCCGATGATGTCGCGGATCTCGATCGTCGCCTCCAGGTCGATGATCCGGTCGTAGACACGACCCGTCGAGACGAGCACCTCGACCGCGGGAACGCGCCCCTTACCGTCGGACCGTGTCACGAGGCGTTGGGACACGATCCCGCGGAGCGCGCCCGCGAACGACGTGCGGACCTCCCGCTGCTGCTGGGCGGGGAACAGGTCGAGCAGCCGGTTGATCGTCTCGGTCGAGTCGATCGTGTGCATCGTCGAGATCACGAGGTGACCGGTCTCCGCCGCCTGGATCGCCGACAGGGCGGACTCGGGGTCGCGGATCTCGCCGACGAAGATCACGTCGGGGTCCTGCCGCACGACGTGCCGCAGGGCCGCCGCGTACGAATCCGTGTCGAGCCCGACCTCGCGCTGCTGGATGATCGCCAGGTCATCGTGGTGGACGACCTCGATGGGGTCCTCGATCGTCACGATGTGCGCGCGCCGCGTCCGGTTGATGTGGCCGATCATCGACGCGATCGTCGTCGTCTTGCCGGTGCCGGTCGGCCCCGTCACCAGCACCAGCCCGCGGCTCGAGTCCGCGAGCTCGGCGATGACCGGGGGGAGCATCAGTTCGGCGACGGTCGGGACCTCCGAGCGCACCCGCCGGATCGCCAGCCCGACCATCGACCGCTGCCGGAAGACGTTGACCCGGAACCGACCGACGGCCGCCAGCGTGTAGCCGAAGTCGGCCTCGCTGGTGGCCTCGAACGCACGCCGCTTGTGCTCGGGCATCAGCGCGGCGGCTGCGGCCTCCGTGTCGGCGGCCGACATGGCCCCGAACGCCGTAGGGCTCAGCTCGCCGTCGACGCGCACGAACGGCACGTTGCCGGCCTTCAGATGCAGGTCGCTGGCTCCCACCTCGACTG
>DATEQE010000055.1:0-3369 GCA_035272825.1 Actinomycetota bacterium | reverse complement strand
GTGCGGGTACCATCCATCTTCTCGAGCAAGGGTCGCTCGCTCGCCGGAAGCCGGTAGTGCACGAGGTCGCGCGTGTTGGCCACCATCACGTAGTCATTGCCCCATCTCAGGGGGAACTCCCGGATCTCCACATGGTTCGCGAGCTTCGGCCGAACGCTGGTCGGATCCACCAGATCGGACAGTCGGTCCCACAGGGCCACGTCCGGCTTCCCGTCGCTCGACACGCGCTCGGCGACGAGCCCGTACACGTCGGGTCCCGTCACGGCCGCGATGTCCCGGACGTGCGCTCCTGCTCCAGTCGGCGCTGCACGGTCGCGTAGATCGATGGCCGCGCCGGGGGCCTGAGCCTGGACGCGAAGAGGTTCCCGATGAACCCGCCGACGAACAGAGCGGCGGCGATGAGCGCGAGCACCGTCTGCCAGGTGATGCCTTGGCCCTCCGGCTCGGCGAGGCCTCGCGAGACCTCGTCCAAAGTGCCGAAGTCATCGGTGACGCTCAGGACGAACCGGGCGTCCTCCGGGATCGCCTCGATCACGTCGGCGTTGACCTCGAAGGACAGGTTCCCGCCACCGGTGGTCACCACGACGTCGGCTCCACTCGCTCGTAGATAGGTGCCGGTCGCCACGTTGCCGGTTCCGACTTTGATGCCCTGATCGCCGATCGTCAGCTTGCCGTCCTCGATCTCGAATCGCAGATGCTCGAGCTCCTCGCCCCCCGATCGGACTGACGCCTCGACCAGGTGGAGCCCTTCCCAGCCGCCGGGCATGGACGCGTCGATGGCGATCGTGAGCGTAGAGCCCGCCACGAGGGCGCCCGTCACCTGGCCCTCCACGCTCGGTCCGCTCTGCGGACTTGGTGAGACCGACTGCGCCGACGCGGGCACCGCGGCGAGGGTCACCGCTGCGAGGGCAGCGACGAGCAGATGCGCTCCGAACGCACGTCGACGGATCACGGAGCGCATCTTCGACCCCCACGGCGTACAGGCGCAACGTGCGCCGAGGCACAACGTGACGCAGGTCACGCCTCGGTCGTGCCCGGCGTCACGGTCTCGATCGGCGACCCGGACGTAGGGTTCGTGCAAGGGCGACCCACCGGAGGTGCGCAGATGCTGAGCGGAGAGATGGCCCGGTACCAGATCGGCGACCGCGTTCGCGAGGCCGAGGCCGAGCGCCTGGCCCGGTCGACCCGCAGGAGCAAAGCCGCCGAGTCGCGGAGCGTCACCCGCCGCATCGGGCGTGCTGCCCTGGCGGCCGCCACCTGGCCTGTCAAGCACTAGGGTTCACGGCCCGGACATCCACGCGCCGCCCGGCCTTCACGGGCCCGAGATAGGTTCCATCCGCCACGAGAGGCACGCGCCCCTCTCGAGAGCGGGGGGTCGGGTCTCCGACCGGGCCCCCCGCGCCCCCTCCCAGCGTGAACGCCGAGGACCACGCTCGCGTCCCGCGCGCACGGGTTCAGGCACCGCCGGGAGGCAGGTTCTCGATCGCGAGCGGCGGGAGGCGGTCGGCGGGCTCGAAGCCGAGGATCGTCCCGTAGAACGCGAGCTCGGCCGACAGCCCTCGCGAGATGCTCTCCATCTTGCGGAAGCCGTGCTGCTCGCCCTCGAACAGGAGGTACGCGTAGGGCAGCCCCCGGCTCTTGAGTGCCTGCACGATCACCTCGGCCTGGGCGGGTGGGACGACCTCGTCCTCGTCGCCCTGCAAGATCAGCAGCGGGCTGGACAGGAGCTCGGCGTGGCGGACCGGGGAGCGTTGCGCCCACAGGTGGGCCGTTTCGGGCCACGGACCCACGAGCAGGTCGAGGTACTTGGACTCGAACTTGTGCGTGGTCTCGGCGAAGGACTCCAGATCCGAGACCCCGAAGTAGCTCGAGCCGGTCGCGAACACGTCCCGGAAGGTGAGCGCGCAGAGGGCCGTCCACCCCCCGGCGCTCCCTCCGGTGATGAGGAGGCGGTCGCGATCGGCCAGGCCTCGCTCGACCAGGTGCTCGGCGACGGCCACGGCGTCGTCGACGTCGACGACGCCCCATCGTCCGTACAGGCTCTCCCGGAAGGCCCGGCCGTAGCCGGTACTCCCGCGGTAGTTCACGTCGGCGAACGCGAACCCGCGGCTGGTGAAGAACTGCACCGCGAGGTCCAGCTCGGGATCGACCTCGGACGTGGGTCCTCCGTGGATCTGCACCAGCAGCGGGGGACGTTCGCCATCGGGCGCCACGGCGACCGGGTTGGTCGGCGGGTAGTAGTGGGCGAACGCCGTCTGCCCGTCGGTCGTCGGGAACTCGATCGGCTCGGGCACGGACAGGTACTCGGGGTCGAAGTCCACGACATCGTTCTCGCGCAGGACCTCGACGGCGCGCGTGGAGAAGTCGAGCGACACGACCTGCGTCGGCGTGGTCGGCCCACCGGCGATGAACGCGAGCCGCTGCCCCGATACGCTGAGCGCCGGCTCGATGTTCGCGTACGGCAGGTCCAGGTCGAGGAGCTCCCGCGTCGTCGGATCGAGCAGCGCGAGGTGGTGGACGCCTCGGTCGCGGTACGCGCAGACGATCCTCCCGTCGGAGAGGAAGTCGTACGACGAGTAGCCGAAGAGCCACATCGGTACGGCGAACTCGGCGGACATCGGCGTCAGGTTCGTCTGCTCGCCGTCGGCTCCCTCCCGGTAGAGGTTCCACCAGTCCGTGCGATCCGAGACGAAGGTCAACGAGCCGTCGGGGCCCCAGGCCGGCTGGAAGATCGACTCGTGCTCGCCTCCCGCGACCGCGCGCGACGGCCCGGTCGACCCATCCGACGCGACATCGACCACCAGGAGCTCGGTCCCGTCCCAGGGCATCCGCGGGAAGTCCCACGCGATGAACGCGACGCGCGCGCCGTCGGGCGACCACCGTGGGAAGGCGTAGAAGTCCCGTCCGGACGCGAGCGTCGACATCGCGGAGCCGTCGGCGGCGATCACGACGAGCTCGTTGACGGGCATGCCCTCGCCCTGGTGGCGTTCGTGGACCGACACGATCCACCGGCCGTCCGGCGACACGTTCATGTCGGCGTAACGCAGACCTCGGGGAGTCGCCGGTTCGGGGGTGATCGCCGTGGGCGCTCCGCCGACCTCCTGCCGGTACAGCCGCTGGTCCTCGAGGTTCGCGAAGTACGTGGTTGCGCCGGCGACCGCGTACGAGCCGCCGCCGTACTCGTGGACCCGGGTGCGGACCGACACGCCCGGCGGCGTGACGTCGACCGGTTCCGCGCCGGGACCCGAACGCACGACGACGGAACGGCCCCGTTCCTGAGGCCGACGCTCGAGCCACGTCGTCGCGTCGCCGAACGCGCGCGTCTCGCTCAGCCCTACCGAGGCCGCCGCGGCGCGATCCGCCGTGATC
>DATEQE010000054.1:0-5893 GCA_035272825.1 Actinomycetota bacterium | reverse complement strand
TGAAGTACGCCGCGGTCGTCTCGCGCAGGTTCGAGCGCTTCCCGTTCGAGCGCGCGTCGCCCTCCTCGGCCCCGCGTGCGTGACCCGCGAACCGGCGGCTCACGGTGGCGATCGCGACGAGGACGCCCCAGATCAACGCCGACAGGACGACGTGGGCGGTGACCGACGCCGCCGACAGGCTCGACCACACGTTGGCCGCACCCACGAGGATCTGCACGACGTAGAGCAGCAACGTGACCGATGACAGGATCACGAGGTCCTTCGAGCGGTGCGTCATCGTCCGGGCCCGGATCGCGACCCAGATCACGAGCAGCAGGACCAGCGAGGCGAGCACACGATGAACGAACATCAGGGTCGCAACGCCGCCGAGCGTCGGCACCAGCCGGCCGTCCATCAGCGGCCAGTCCCGGAACGCGAGGCCGGCGGCCTCGGCACGGACCGAGGCCCCGACGATCAGCAGGACGAACGCGGCCGCTGCCGTCCACAGCGTCAGCCGCGCGAACCTAGGATCCGAGCCCGCGATCGACGGCCCCTTGAGCGGCAGCTTCACGTAGCAGAAGGAGTTCGCCGTGATGTTCACCAGGACCGCGAGCAGCGTCATCGCGGTCGCGAAGTGCAGCGTCACGAGCGTCGCCTCGAGCTCGCCCTTCACCACGACGCCGCCGAGCGCCGCCTGCACGAAGACGAGCCCGACCGCGGCCAGGCTCGGTAACAGGATCTGACGGACGCGCCGGTACTGCCGCCACGCGACCACGGCCTGCAGGCAGATCAGGATCACCGCGATCGTCGCGAGCAGCCGGTGGGAGTACTCGATGATCGCGTGGGTCTCCAGCGGCGGGATCCACCGACCGAAACACGTGGGCCACCCCGGGCAGCCGAGCCCCGAACCCGTCGCTCGAACGAGCCCCCCGGCCGTAATCAGCAGGACCGTCGAAGCGGTGGTGGCGATCGTCAGCTTCTGGAAGCGCGTCATCGTTCGAGCCGGACTCGTCCGAACCATAGCAGCACGCCTCCGGCCGGGGGCGCTGCGGCTCGCCCCGTCGTGCGTTGGCATACTGCCTGCGTGCCGACGAAGGATCGCACCGCACCCGCCGTGCCCCCGCCGGCGATCGCAGCCGTGCGCGGGCCGGTGGACCGGGAGCTCGTCCGGTTCCTCGGCGACCGCCGCGCGGAGCTCGCCGGGATGGATCCGTCCGCTGTCGCACTGGTCGACGAGCTGCTCCGCCTGCTCGGCGCCGGCGGGAAGCGGGTCCGGCCCGCGCTGTGCTTCTGGGCGTTCCGAGCGGCGGGAGGCCCTCAGGACGATCCGATCGTTCGGGTCTGCGGGGCGCTCGAGCTCCTGCACACCTCCGCGCTGGTGCACGACGACCTGATGGACCGGGACACCGAGCGCCGCGGCGTGGCCTCGGCCCACGTCCGGTTCGCCGCCGAGGCTCCGGCCGGTGCGGACCCCGACGGGTTCGGGACCTCGGCCGCGATGCTGGTCGGCGATCTCGCGCTGGTGCTGTCGGAGCGGATGATCCGAACGAGCGGGTTCGGGGCCGGCCGGCTCGAACCCGCGATGACCCGCTTCGATCGCATGCGCGTCGAGATGGCGGCCGGTCAGTTCCTGGACGTGTCGGGCGTGGGCGATCGGGCCCGGGTCCGTGCGCTGAAGACCGGGTCGTACACCGCCGAGGGTCCGGTGATGATCGGCGCTGCGCTCGCCGGGGCCGGGCCGCAGGCCGAGGGCCCCCTGCGGGTGTTTGGGCGGCTGATGGGGGAGGCGTTCCAGCTCCGGGACGACGTGGCCGACGGCGACGCCGCGAGCGACGCCGGCGAAGAGGTCGACGATCTCGTGTCGCGCGCCGAGCGGGCGCTCGGTGATGCGCCGCTTCGCCCCGAGGGGGTCGACGCGCTGATCGAGATCGCGGAGCTCCTCCGCGCCCCGGGGACCGCCTGATGCGGGTGTCGCACGCGGAGCTCGGGGCGGCGCGCCGCATGTTCGCGAGCCTGCCCTCGGCTGCCGTCGCGACCACGAACGCGGACGGGTCCCCCCACGTCGTGCCGTTGTGGTTCGTCTGGTCCGAGGAGGCGATCTTCGTCTCGACCCGGCAGGACGGCCGGACGTGGACCAACGTCGCCCGCGACCCCCGGGTCGCGATCACGATCGATCTGGGCCGGGCGTGGGTCGAGGTCGCGGGCGTCGAGATCCTCGGCCGGGCCGAACCCCTCTCGGCCGAGAGCGCAGCAATGCGCAAGCCGATCTCGGCCTGGCACGAGAAGTACCGGCCCCTCCTCGCGGGCGAGGGGTTCGCGCGGTTCGCCGAGGAGGTCCGGGGGCTCGGGTTCCTCCGCGTGGTGCCGGACGCCGTGCACGCCTGGGACCACGCCCGCGGCCGCTGAGCGTGGGCTCGCTTGCCGTCGCCGAAGACCCGGGCATAGGGTTTGTGCGGAGCTTCACAAGTCGGTAGCATCATTTGTGAAAGTTTTCACAAGCCGGTGGGGGACCTCGTGCCGAGCTCGACGAGCCAGCAGCTTGACGTCGACGCCCTTATCGTCGGCGCTGGTCCGGGAGGCTCCACCGCGGCCTACCACCTCGCCCGCCACGGCCTGGACGTGCTCATGGTCGAGAAGGCCGCGTTCCCCAGGGAGAAGGTCTGCGGCGACGGCCTCACGCCCCGGGCGGTCGTCCAGCTGCGGCGCCTGGGCATCGATATCGACGACCCGCGGTTCGAGCGGCACGAGGGGCTGCGGATCTACTCGCGGCGCGTAACGCTCGAACTCCCGTGGCCGGACCTCCAGGAGTTCCCGAACTTCGGGCTCATGATGACTCGGGCCGAGTTCGACGAGCTCCTGGCGCGCCATGCCGAGAAGGCCGGCGCCCGCCTGATGGAGCGGACCGAGGCCGTCGCCCCGACCCAGCAGGACGGTTGGGTGACCGGGGCTCGGATCAGGGGCGAGGACGACCGCGAGACGACGGTTCGCGCGCGGTTCGTGATCGCGGCGGACGGCGCCTCGTCGCGGTTCGCGTCGCGGGCCGGCGTGCGCCGCGACCCGGCGAAGCCACTCGGGATCGCCGCGCGGCGGTACTACCGCGTCGAGCGTCGCCCGGGCCCATGGCTCGAGGTCTGGATGGACCTTCGCGAGGGCGACGACACGATCCTGCCCGGCTACGGCTGGCTGTTCCCGCTCGCCGACGGCTCGGTCAACGTGGGGGCGGGGCTGCTGAACACCTTCCGCGACTTCAAGGATCTGTCGGCGCAACGGGTGTTCGACGCCTTCTGGCGCATGCTTCCCGCCGAGTGGAACGTCAACGAGAGCTCGGCCGACGGGCGGGTGCTGTCGGGGCCGCTCCCGATGGGCTTCTCCCGGACACCGCCGGCGACCCCCGGCATGCTCGTCGTGGGCGACGCCGCCGGGTTGGTCAACCCGTTCAACGGCGAGGGGATCGCCTATGCGATGGAGGCGGGCGAGCTCGCGGCGGAGCTGATCCACGAGGCGCTGGTGAGGGACCGGCCCGGCATCGCGCACCTGTACCCGACCGAGCTCCGCGAGCGGTACGGGCGCTACTACCGGATCGGCAACGTGTTCGTGCGGGCGATCGGGCATCCCCCGGTGATGCGAGCGCTCACCGAGTACGCGCTTCCGAGGGAATGGTTGATGCGCTTCATGCTGCGGCTGATGGGCAACCTCACCGACGGACGCACGGGCGACACCCGCGACAAGATCATGTACGCGCTCGAGCGGATCGTACCGGCGTCGTAAAGGGGCGGAGTGGTTCTGGCGACCGAGCTGTCCGAGTACCTGCCCGTCGTGATCCTGGCCGCGCTCGCGCTCCTGTTCGCCGTGCTCTCGCTCGGCATGTCGGCGATGCTGCGGCCCAACCACCCGACCCCCGCGAAGCTCGCGCCCTACGAATGCGGGATCGAGCCCGAGCGGTTGCCCAAGGGTGAGCGGTTCAGCGTGAGCTTCTACACCGTCGCGATGCTGTTCATCATCTTCGACGTCGAGACGATCTTCCTGTTCCCCTGGGCGGTGGGGTTCCGCCAGCTGGGCCTGTTCGGTCTGGTCGAGATGGCGATCTTCATCGGCCTGGTGTTCGTCGCGTACGTGTACGTGTGGCAGCGGGGCGGCCTGGACTGGGGGCACGCGGAACGGCCGCTCGCCGAGGAGGCCGAGCCCGAACCCGAACCTGTGGAGGAGCTCGCCCGTGCCCGTTGAGCGCCTCGAGGGGTTCCAGACCGATCGAACGGCCGAGGAGGGCGAGGAGGAGTTCAAGCGTGGACTCCTGCTGACCACCCTCGACAAGGCCGTCGGGTGGGCGCGCAAGCAGTCGATGTGGCCGGTCACGTTCGGACTCGCCTGCTGCGCGATCGAGATGATGGCCACGGGTGCCGGCGACTACGACCTGTCGCGCTGGGGGATGGAGCTGTTCCGCGCGTCGCCGCGGCAGGCCGACCTCATGATCGTCGCGGGTCGCGTCAGCCAGAAGATGGCGCCGGTCCTGCGCACCGTCTACGACCAGATGCCAGAGCCGAAGTGGGTCATCTCGATGGGCGTGTGCGCCTCGGCGGGAGGGATGTTCACGAACTACGCCGTCGTGCAGGGGGTCGACACGATCGTCCCCGTCGACATCTACGTCCCCGGCTGCCCGCCGAAGCCCGAGATGCTGATGTACGGGATCCTCCGGCTGCACGAGAAGGTCCGCAAGGAGCCGGCCACGTGATCGGCTGGGGAGCGCGCCGAGCGTGAACGCAGCGGGGATCGCCGACCGCGTTCGGATGTCCTACCCGGAGGTGGTCGTCTCGCGCGAGGAGGCGAGCGTCTCGGTGGGTCGCGACGAGCTCCTCGCCGCGCTCGGATCGTTCCGCGACGACCCCGGGCTGCGGCTGGACTTCCTCTCGAGCGTGACCGCGACCGATCGGCCGGGTGTCGACCCCAGGTTCTGGGTGGTGTACGAGCTGTCGTCCACCGAGCTCCATCACCGGCTGCGGGTGAAGGTCGGTGTGTCGGACGAGGATCCGCGCGTCCCCTCGGCGACAGGGTTGTTCCCCACCGCCGACTGGCACGAGCGCGAGACCTACGACTTCTTCGGGGTGGTGTTCGACGGCCACCCCGAGCTCCGACGCATCCTGCTGCCCGACGACTGGGAAGGGTGGCCGCTCCGCAAGACCGAGGAGCTCGGCGGCGTGAACACGAGGTTCCACGGCGCGTTCATCCCGCCCGTCGACCGGAGGACGTCGTGACGGCGGACCGGGCGCCGAGCCCCGCGGGTGAGCCGTCGGCAGCCTCCACCCGGGAGATCCGCCGGGAGACGATGCTCATCAACATGGGGCCGCAGCACCCCTCGACGCACGGAGTGCTGCGCCTCCTGCTCGAGCTCGACGGCGAGACGGTGCTGTCGTGCACCCCGATCGTCGGGTACCTGCACACCGGGATCGAGAAGAACACCGAGTACCGGACGTGGCAGCAAGGCGTGACGTTCGTGACGCGCGCCGACTATCTCTCGCCGTTCTTCAACGAGGTGGGGTACTGCCTCGCGGTCGAGAAGCTGCTCGGGATCGAGGCCCCGCCGCGGGCTCAGGTGTTGCGCGTGCTGTTCTGCGAGATGAACCGCATCGCGTCGCACCTGGTCTGGCTCGCCACCTCGGGGCTGGAGCTCGGCGCCGTCAGCGTGATGCTCTACGGGTTCCGCGAGCGCGAGCGGATCCTCGACATCTTCGAGGCCGCCACCGGACTGCGGATGAACCACGCGTACGTGCGGATCGGCGGCGTCGTGATGGACCTGCCTCCCGAGGCGACGGAAGGGATCCTGCGATGGCTCGACGTGATGCCGGGCCGGATCGGCGAGTACGAGTCGCTCTTGTCGAAGAACCCGATCTGGCTCGAGCGCAACGTCGGAGTCGGCGTG
>DATEQE010000053.1:0-5807 GCA_035272825.1 Actinomycetota bacterium | reverse complement strand
AGGAGGTCGTGGTCGCCGGCAAGTGGTATCCGGCGACCGAGATCGTGCACCAGATGGCCGTGTGGCGCGCGCTCGACCTGTCCGAATCCAACGGGCTGCCGATCGACATGGTCATCGCGCTGAAGTTCCCGGCGTACCTGGTCCCGCACGAACGCAAGGTCGTGTGGCTGATCCACCAGCACCGGACCGCGTACGAGCTCTGGGACCACCCCGAGTTCGCCGACCTGGGCAAGCAGATCGAGGGTCCGCAGGTGCGCGACATGGTGCAGCAGAGCGACCGGATCGCGCTCGGCGAGGCCAAGCGCATCTTCACGAACTCGAAGAACGTGCAGGACCGCCTGTGGAGCTCGCTCCGCCTCTCGAGCGACGTGCTCTACCACCCATCGCCGATCGTCGAGGCCCTCCTGCCACTCGAACCCGGACCGTACGGCGACGCGATCGTCTTCCCCAGCCGACTCGAAGGGCTCAAGCGTCAGGCGCTGGTCGTCGAGGCGATGCGGCACGTGAAGACCGGGGTTCGGCTGGTGCTCGTCGGCAACGGTCCTGACGAGGACGGCCTCCGCGAGCAGATCGAGAAGCACGGGCTCCAGAGCAAGGTCGAGCTCGCCGGTCGCGTCTCGGACGAACGCCTCCACGAGCTTTACCTCGGGGCGCTCGGGGTGTACTACGGGCCGTTCGACGAGGACTACGGGTACGTGACGGTCGAAGGCTTCGCGGCGCACCGGCCCGTCGTCACGCTCACCGACGCGGGGGGGCCGCTCGAGTTCGTGACCGACGGCGAGACCGGCCTGGTCACCCCGCCCGAACCGCAGGCGATCGCCCACGCGTTCGACCGCCTGTTCTCGAACCGCCCGCTCGCGAAGAAGATGGGGGAGGCCGGCAACGAGAAGCTGCGCTCGACGGTTCCGGGGTGGCCCGAGGTCGTCGCGCGGCTGACGGAGTAGCCGTGAATCGACTGACCACTCCGATCGTCGGCGCGGTCCGCAGGCTCTACCGCTGGGACCACCAGATGGACCCGCGCGTCGCGTGGCTCTCGCCGATGCCGCCGGCGCGCAGCGGGATCGCGACCTACTCGCAGGCGGTGCTCGAGGGGCTCGAACGGATCGGCTACACGCCGGGCAAGCACAAGATCCAGCCGTACTGGCCGATCAAGCACAAGCACTGGGCGACGGTGCCGTGGCACACGATGGCCGTCTACCACCTCGGCAACAACCTGGAGTTCCACGGCGACATCTACGACCTCGCGATCCGAACGCCCGGGCTCCTGGTGATCCACGACCTCGCGCTCGACGACTTCGTGATGGGCATGGTGGCTACCGCGCAGCCGTTCGGGCACCAGGCGCTGCGCGAAGGCCTGCTGCTCGCGCCTCGCCTCCACGGGTTCGAGGAGGCCGAGCGCAACGAGCCGCTCCGCGTCCCCTACATCGCGCACGCCGCCCGGAACGCGCGGGGGATCGTCGTCCACTCGCCCTTCGTCGAACGCTACCTTCGCACGTTCGGCTGCAAGACGCCGATCTACGTCGCCCCGCACCCGATCATCGAGAGGGAGCAGGACGTCCGCAGGGCCGAGGGGCGCGCGCGTGTGATCCGCGGGTCGCTCGAGTCGATGGGGATGCGGACGCTGATCGGCGTGTTCGGCGACCAGAACGCCGCCAAGCTGATCGACATCGTCCTCGAGGCGATGGTGCACCTGCCCCAGGACGTCCACCTCGCGCTCGTCGGCCGCCGGATCCCCGGGTACGACACGGAGCCGCTGGTGCGTGCGAGCGGTTTGGGCGCCAGCGTGTCGCTGCACCCCGACGTCTCGGACGAGGACTTCCTAGCGTGGATGTGCGCCGCCGACGTCGCGGTGGACCTCCGGTACCCGCATCGCGGGGAGGTGTCCGGGTCGCTCTCGCGCTCGATGCAATGCGGACGCCCCACGGTCGTGAGCGCGAGCGGGACCTACCTCGACCTCCCCGAGGACGTCGTCGTCCGCGTGCCGGCTGGGCGGCTCGAACCGCACGAACTCGCGGAGACGCTCCGCGAGCTCGCCGACGATCCCGAACGCCGCCGCCGGATCGGCGACGCCGCCCGGGCGCACACGGAGCAGCTCGCGAGGTCCGAGGCGACCGCCCACGTCTACGCCGAGGCGATGGACGCGACGATGGCGCTCCTGTGGGATCCCGCCCGGCGCGCGCTCGCCCGGTGGGGCGGGGCGCTCGTGGACCTCGGGATCACCGAGGACGGGCTCTCGGAGGGCTACGGGATGGCGTACGCCCGGGCGCTCGACGAGTTCCGACCCCCGCACGCACGCGAGGCGGCCGAACCCACGCATTCTCCATAGCCCGCGTTCCCGGTCCGCCGCAACCCCGTTGCTAGACTCGCCACGCCGGCCGGCACGCACGGCGCGAGCGACCGGCCACGACGCCGAACCACCAACACCCATGGCAGCACCCACGCAGACCGTCGAGCGTACCTCCGAGTCGCCACACCCTCGGGTCGGCGAACGCCTCCGCATCCTCGCCGCCCACCGCGAGATCCTGGCGAACCTGGTCCGCAAGGAGCTCAAAGTGAAGTACGCGGCCTCGGTGCTCGGGGCCGTGTGGTCGGTGCTGAACCCGCTCGTCTACCTCGCGGTCTTCTCGTTCGTGGCGAAGGTCCTGGGCGCCGGGATCCCGAACTACCCGGTCTACCTGCTGTCCGGACTCCTCGCCTGGAACCTGTTCTCGGCCTCGATGGGCAGCGGTGCGCGGGCGGTGCTCGACAACGCGAACCTCGTGAAGAAGGTGGCGTTCGCGCGCGAGATCCTGCCCCTGGCAGCCGTCGGCGTCGGCCTCGTCGACTTCGCGTTGCAATCGGCGGTGTTGCTCCTCTACGTCATCGTGTCGGGGTACGGCTTGCACCTGCCCGAGCTCGCGCTGTGGCCGCTCGCGTTCGTCACGCTCCTGGTGCTCACGGTGGCCCTGACGCTGTGGTTCTCGGCGCTGAACGTGCGCTACCGCGACGTCGGGCACCTGCTGAACATCGCGCTGCTGGTGTGGTTCTGGGCGACCCCGATCGTCTACGCCGAGTTCCAGGTACAGGACCTCGCGGAGGGCGGCCGCGGGACCTGGCTCGGGATCCCTCGGCTCGCGCTGTACCTGCTGAACCCGATGGTCGACGTCGTGGCCGGCTTCCACCGGGCGCTGTACGGCACAGTGACCCCGATCGGTTCACCGGAACCCGTCCTGTTCGACAAGAGCCTGGCGTGGGTCGCCGGGATCCTCACGATCACGCTCATCGTTTCGCTCGTCGGGGTCCGGTTCGCGTGGGGTTACTTCTTCTCGCGTTCGGGCGACTTCGCGGAGGAGCTGTGAACGCGCCCGCGATCGAGGTCGCCGACGTCTCGAAGCGCTTCCGCATCTACCGGGACAAGCCGACGTCGCTCAAGCAGCGTGTGCTCTCCTCGCGGAGCCGAGCCGAGGACTTTTGGGCGCTCCGCGGCGTCGCGCTCGACGTGGGCGAGGGCTCGACGTTCGGGCTGATCGGGCACAACGGCTCGGGCAAGACGACGCTCCTCAAGTGCGTCGCGGGGATCCTGCGGCCGACCTCGGGGACGATCCGCCAGCGCGGGCGGCTCGCGGCGCTGCTCGAGCTCGGCGCCGGGTTCCACCCCGAGCTCACGGGGCGCGAGAACGTCTACCTGAACGCCTCGTTCCTTGGGTTGTCTCGCAGACAGACCGACGCCGCGTTCGACGACATCGTCGCGTTCGCCGAGCTCGAGGACTTCATCGACAACGAGGTGAAGTTCTACTCGTCGGGCATGCTGGTCCGGCTCGGGTTCGCGGTGGCGGTGCACGTCAAGCCCGACGTCCTGCTGATCGACGAGGTGCTCGCGGTCGGCGACGAGGCCTTTCAGGCCAAGTGCCTCGACCGCGTCCGGGCCTTCCAGCGCGAAGGCCGCACGATCGTGCTCGTGACGCATGCGCTCGACACCGTGATCGAGATCTGCGACCGGGCAGCGATGCTCCACCACGGCGAGCTGCACGCGATCGGCATGCCGGCCGACGTCGTGCGCGAGATGCGGTACGTCCTGCTCGGCGTGACCGATCCGAACTTCGTCCCGGAGGAGGGCACCCGCGAGGCGGAGATCGCCGAGGTCCAGATCGTCCGCCCGAACGGCTCGAGCGAGGGCGCGATCCTCCGCGGCGACCCGCTCACGATCGTGATCGACGTCCGCCAGAACGAGCCGCTCGACGACCTGGACGTGGACTTCGCGGTCCTGGACGGGGCGACGAACCATGCGGTGCTCGACGCTCGCACCTCGCGGGCGGATCTGGATCTCGGACGGTTCGAGAAGAAGCGCGTACGCTTCCGGATCGAGGCCTTCCCCTACGAGCCCGGGAAGTACTGGGTGACGGTCGGGTTGTCGAACCGCACCACCGGGCATCTCTACCACGTGCAGACCCAGCGGTACCTGTTCGAGGTCTTCGACGCGCCCCGCGTGCAGGAGCGCGTCGAGGTCCCGGTGGCCGTGGAGGTCGAGGACCTGTGACCGAACCCGCGACCGACCCGATCACGACCCAGACGAAAGGAACTCCTCCGATGTTGATCGTGCTGATCCTGTTCTCCGTCACGCTGGCCGCCGTCGCGCAGCTGGCGCTCAAGCACGGCATGAACCTCGTCAACGACGAGCTCGCACCCGAAACCTTCTCGCTGAACGGCTCGTCGATGCGGGTGGTCGTCGGCCAGCCCTTCGTCTGGGGCGGGCTGTTCCTGTTCGGCGTGTCCGCCCTCGTCTGGCTGGTGGTGCTGTCGAGGGCGTCGCTGTCGTTCGCCTACCCGTTCGCCGCGCTCACGTACGTGCTGATCCTGCTCTTCGACCAGTTCGTGCTGGACGAGACGGTTCCGCCGCTGCGCTGGGCGGGGGTCGCGTTCATCGGCGTGGGGATCATCCTCGTCTCGCAGACACAGCACACGTGACCCGATGAAGGCCGTCGTGCTGGTCGGAGGTGAGGGCACACGCCTGCGCCCGATCACCGAGACCCTGCCCAAGCCGCTCGTCCCGCTCGTGGACCGGCCGAGCCTCGATCACGTGCTCGACCACCTGGCGGCCCACGGCGTGCACGAGGTCGTGCTGTCGAGCTCGTACCTGGAGGAGACGTTCCACGCGTTCATCCAGGCCCGTCGCGGGGACCCGTCGATCACCTGGATCACCGAGACCGAGCCGCTCGGCACGGGCGGCGCGATCGTGAACGCGCTCGAGGCGCTCGAGGCGCTCGACGCGTTCTTCGCGCTCAACGGCGACATCCTCACCGACCTGGACCTCACCGAGATGTTCGCGAGGCACCGCGACCGGGGCGCGGTGGCGACGATAGCGCTCACGCACGTCGAGGACGCTCGGCCGTACGGCCTCGTGCCGCTGGACGCCGACGGAGGGGTGCTCGAGTTCCGTGAGAAGCCCTCGGAGCTCGTGCCCGGCCACATCAACGCGGGCACCTACGTCATCGACCCAGCCTCGCTCGAGGGCTGGACCCGCGGCGAGACCGTGTCGATCGAGCGGCAGATCTTCCCGGCGCTCATCGCGGCGGGGCGGCCCCTCGCGGGGTTCCCGTCCGAGGCGTACTGGATGGATCTCGGGACGCCGCAGGCGTACCTGCAGGCGCAGTTCGACCTGCTCGACGGCCGGGTGGACGGCCACCGTCCGTACCCGTCGCCGTTCGTCGACGCCGGCGGCCGCATCGACCAGGGCGCGACGGTGAGCGAGCACGTCGTCGTCGGGCCCCGCGCCACGATCGAGACCGGGGCGCGGGTGAGCGAGACCGTCCTGCTCGAGCGGGCGGTGG
>DATEQE010000052.1:0-8865 GCA_035272825.1 Actinomycetota bacterium | reverse complement strand
GACCGGTACACGATCCTGCCGGAGACCGACGACCGGATCCTCGCGACCGAGCTCGACGCGCGGTGGCGGTACGCCGGGCCGAACCTCGACTTCGCCAAGGAGCGGGAGGCCTGCCGGGACGCGCTCGTCCGCGCGTTCGCGCACCACGACGACAGCCGTTCGGTGCAGCACACCCTCTGGCACATGGGCACCGCGGTGCTCGAGGCGGCGCCGAACGTCGAGGAGCTGACGTTGTCGATGCCGAACCTCCACCACGTCGCGGTCGACCTCTCGTACTGCGGGATCCAGAACGACGGCCAGGTCTTCGTCGTGACCGACAAGCCCTCGGGTCGGATCGAGGGGACGGTGCGGCGGACCGAGGACGTCGTCTCGGGGTGAGCCGCTCGTTCCCCGACGAGGCGTGGCGCGACCTCCTCGAGCGCGCTCGCCGAGCCGCGGACGAGCACCGGCGCCGGTTCCCCGGCGACCTCGGCGCCGGCCAGCCGCTCGAGACGCTCTACGTCCCCGCCGACGGCGTGACGGCGACGACGACGGTCGAGTTCGGGGCCGAGGCGTTGCGGCTGCTCGACGCGCACGCGGCCGGCCCGGCGTCGTTCGAGGTGGCGTTCGGCGTGGATGCCGCGGTCGCCGAACGGACGCGGGCGCGCGTGCGCGCGAAGCTGGAGCGCGAGCCGGTCGAGGATCTTCGCGTCGACTTCGAGGACGGCTACGGCGCGCGACCCGACGAGGAGGAGGACCGGCACGCGGAGGAGGCGGCCCGGGCCGTCCAGGCCGCCCGAGCGGACGGGACCGCGCCGCCGTCGTTCGGGGTGCGGGTGAAGTCGTTCGCCGACGGCGCCGAAGCGCGGAGCCTCCGGACGCTCGACACGTTCCTCACCACGCTGGTCGAGGCCGCCGGCGGGCTCCCCGACGGCTTCGTCGTCATGTTCCCCAAGGTCGTCACGCTCGAGCACGTCGCGCTCTTCGTCGAGGCGCTCGAACGCCTGGAGGTCGGGCTGGGCCTGGCCGAACGCGCGTTGCGGTTCGAGGTGCAGGTCGAGACGCCGACATCCGTGATCGGCCCCGACGGCTCGGTCGCGGCGCCCCGGATCCTCGAGGCGGCCGACGGGCGGCTCACCGCGATGCACTTCGGGGTGTTCGACTACACGGCGTCGCTGGGGCTGATGCCGTGGGAGCAACGGCTCGACCACCCGGCCAACGACTTCGCCAGACACGCGCTGCAGGTGGCGCTCGCCGGGACCGGCGTGCGGATCAGCGACGGTTCGAGCAACGTCGTGCCGGCGAGCGATCGCACCGACGACGTCCACGCGGCATGGCGTGTACACGCCGACCACGTCCGGCACTCACTGCGCGACGGCTTCGTCCAGGGCTGGGATCTCCACCCCGCGCAGCTCGCGAGCCGGTACGCCGCGGTCTACGGCTGGCTGCTCCCGCACCTCGACGACGCGACCTCGCGCGTGCGGGCGTGGCGTGAGGGCGCCGCCGCGGCGGGCGTGCTCGACGAGCCGGCGACGGTCACCAGCCTGCTCCGGTACCTGCGGTTCGCGGTCTCCTCCGGCGCCGTCGACGAGGCCGAGGTCCTCGAAACCACAGGGCTCGCGCGGGACGCGCTGCTCGGGAGCGGATAGGAGATCGGTGTGACCCATCCCGACGGCGTGGAGGTCTTGGGTCCAACGGAGCCCCGGTTCGACGAGATCCTGACCGAGGAGGCGCTCGCGTTCGTGGCCGGGCTGCAGCGCGAGTTCGGTGGGCGTCGTGCCGAGCTGCTCGATGCGCGCGTCGAACGCCAGGCGCGGCTCGACGACGGGGAGCGCCCGGGGTTCGTCGAGGCGACGCGTTCGATCCGCGAGGCGGACTGGAGGGTCGCGCCCGCGCCGCCCGACCTCCGGGACCGGCGGGTCGAGATCACCGGGCCGACCGATCGCAAGATGGTGATCAACGCGCTCAACAGCGGCGCCCGGTGCTTCATGGCCGACCTCGAGGACGCCAACGCCCCGACGTGGTCCAACATGATCGAGGGGCAGGTGAACCTCGCGGACGCGGTCCGTCGCACGATCCAGCTCACCGGGCCGGACCGACGCGAGTACCGGTTGAAGGAGCAGCCGGCGACGCTGCTCGTCCGCCCCCGCGGCTGGCACCTGCCCGAACGCCACCTGGTCGTCGACGGAGCACCCATGTCGGGGAGCCTGTTCGACTTCGGGCTCGCGTTCTTCCACAACGCGCGAGAGCAGCTCGAGCGGGGCACCGGGCCGTACTTCTACCTGCCGAAGCTCGAGGGCCACCTCGAGGCACGCTTGTGGAACGACGTCTTCCTCTGGGCGCAGGACCGGCTCGCGATCGCGCCCGGCACGATCCGCGCGACGGTCCTGATCGAGACGATCCTGGCGGCGTTCGAGATGGACGAGATCCTGTACGAGCTGCGCGAGCACTCGGCGGGTCTGAATGCCGGACGCTGGGACTACATCTTCAGCGTCATCAAGAAGTTCCGGCGTCATCCCGGGTTCGTCCTGCCCGACCGAGCTCGGATCACGATGACCGTCCCGTTCATGCGCGCGTACACCGAGCTGTTGGTGCGGACCTGTCACCGGCGCGGCGCGCACGCGATGGGCGGGATGGCGGCGTATATCCCCAGCCGCCGCGACCCCGAGGCGAACGAGCTCGCGCTCGCGAAGGTGGCCGAGGACAAGGAGCGAGAGGCGAACGCCGGGTTCGACGGGACGTGGGTGGCCCACCCGGACCTGGTCGAGACCGCGATGACCGAGTTCGATCGCGTGCTCGGCGACCGGCCGAACCAGCTCGACCGCCAGCGGGACGACGTGGACGTCTCGGCGGAGCAGCTCCTCGATGTCCGGATCCCCGGCGGCGAGATCACCGAGGCGGGCCTGCGCACGAACGTGAACGTCAGGCTACGGTACCTGGCGTCGTGGCTCTCGGGCGTGGGCGCCGCCGCGATCGACAACCTGATGGAGGACGCCGCGACCGCCGAGATCTCCCGCTCGCAGATCTGGCAGTGGGTCGAGCACGGCACGGAACTCTCGTCGGGCGAGCCCGTGACCGCGGACCTCGCTCGTTCGACGATCGAGATCGAGATCGCGTCCCTCCGACAGGAGCTCGGTGAGGCGTCGTACGCCGAGCGGCGGTTCGACGAGGCCCGCGCGATGTTCGAACGGGTGGCGCTCCCACCCGGGTTCGTCGAGTTCCTGACGCTCCCCGCCTACGACATCCTCTGAAGCTCCGACCACTTCGGTGATCCGGGGCCAGATCTCCTGAGGCTCTACGGTTGAGTGGCCATCGGTTGCGAGCGCGGCGCCCCGGTACCGGTGAGGCGCCCGTCCGCCATCTCGATGACCCGGTCCAGCCGCGGCGCGAGCGCGACGTCGTGGGTGGCGATCAGGCAACTCGCGCCCTCGCTGGCCGCGCGGCCGAACGACTGGAGCACCCGCCGTTCCGAGACGGCGTCCTGATGCCCGGTGGGCTCGTCGGCGAGCACGAGCGTCGGCGAGAGCACGAGCGCGCGGGCGACGGCGGCCCGTTGTTGCTCGCCGAGCGAGGTCTCCTTCGGGTACCGCGCGGCGAGGTGCGCGATCGCGAGATCGTCCATCAGCTCGTCGATGCGGTCGCGCAGCTCGTCGAGGCGACCGGCCAATCGTGCCGGGTACTCGATGTTCTCCCGGACGGTGAGCTCATCGAACAGCCCGAGCTTCTGCGGCACGACGGCCAGCTCGTCCCACCCTGGGACGGCGCCGGCCCGGTCCGAGCGTTCGATCGTGCCGCTGTCCGGTCGTTCCCACCCTGCGATCACGTTCAGCAAGGTGGTCTTGCCGGAGCCCGAGCGACCGACCAGACCCACGAGCTCGCCGGCTCGAAGCGTGAGCTCCACATCGTTCAGCGCGTGGATGATCTCCTCGCCGCGGTGATAGGACTTCGACACGCCGAGGACCGCCAGGGTGAGCGGGGGATCGGGTTCTGGGATCGTCGCTGGGTCGGGCGGCCGCCATCGGACTCCGCGGTCTCCGCCGTCCCCCGCCTCGCGTACCAACACGCGCCGGCTGGCCGCCGGCCGGGGGACCGGCGCGTTCGATCGTGCCGCCGGCTCGACCCGTGCCGGGCTCGACCGGCGGCGGACACCGTGGTCGAGCTCGAGCACGCCGTCCGCGCGCAGCATCACCGAACGGTCATGGGTGGCGACGACGAAGGTCACGCCGGTGCGCGCCAACGCGACGATCGTGTCGATGACGCTCCGGGCCGAGGCGCTGTCGAGCTCGGCCGTCGGCTCGTCGGCGACGACGATGGTCGCTCCGCCCATGAGGACCGCCGCGATCGCCGCTCGCTGCTGCTCGCCGCCGGAGAGCTCCGAGGGAAGGTGATCGATGCGCTCCTCGATCCCGAGCGTGAACAGCAGTGCCTCCCCATCGATCCTCCGGGTCGGGTGGGCGAGCCCCCGGGCGAGTCGAAGGTGCTCGCCGACCGTCAGATGCGGGAGGAAGTTGTCCGACGGTCGCTGGAACAGGTAGCCGACCGTCCTCCTTCGGAACCGCCGGAGCGCCCGCGCCGAGGCTTCATGTACGCCCACGCCCTCGACCGTCAGGGTCCCGCTCGTGGGCCGGTCCAGGCCGGCGATCAGGCGTAGGAGCGATGACTTGCCGCTCCCGGAGGGACCCACGACCGCCTGGAGCGCGGACGCCGGGAACTCCGCCGTGAGCCCTTTCAAGGCGCGGACCTCTCCGCTCGACGTCGGATAGGTCTTGGCGAGATCCTCGCAGCGGAGCGCAACTCGGGGGATGTGGCTCCTCTCGAGGGTTTCAGTCGGCAAGGCGCATGACCTGCCCGAGGTCGGCGGCGCGAGCGCGCCGCTCGGTGAGCCAACCTCCGCCGAAGGCCAAGAGCACCAACGCGGGGGCGACGGCGAGAACCAGGAACACGGGGACCACGCTGATGGGATCGGGGGGGATCGCCTCCAGAGGATCCAGGAGTACGGTGAGTCGAGCGGCGACGACGGCGAGGACGCTCCCCGCGATGTACGAGATCGCCAGCAACGCGCCGATCTCGGTGCTGATCGCGAGCAGGTGTCGTGACGACCGCATGCCCATGCGGAGGGACAGCCCGTAGGACACGATCTCGGAGCGCTGTCGAGCCTGCAGGTACATCAGCATGGCCGCGAACACCAGGATCGCGGCGAGCAGTCCAAGCCCGTTCATCATCAGGAACGTGCCGATGACCGCCGCGATGTACGCGATGTCCTTGACCTCGTCGGCGGTGAGGATGAGGTTCGGCCGGTAGCTGAGTCCGGCAAGCGCATCCCGGACGACGGCGGGATCGCCTCGGATCCAGAGCTCGTCGCCCCCGCCCGGCCCGCTGAGGGGGTTGCCCTGGCCCCCGAACGCGTCGACCAGTCGTTCCGCGTCGACCACGACCAGCGGCCGCCGGGAGAGCATGCCGGGGAACGCGTCGGCCCGCCCGACCATCTCGACCGGCACCGTTCGGGCGTCGATCATGACGGAAGACGGATTCGCCTGCGGTGCCGAGGCCACGACGACCGGCAGGGCTCCGTCGGACGGCCGCGAGAGCCGACGGACGAGGTCGTCGAGCGGCTCTGAGGAGAACGAGGGATCCCAGAAGGCGGCGGAAGCGAAGGTGTCGGTGTCGATGGCCAGCAGGTCGAACCGGACGTCGCCTCGAAGCACTCCTGCGAAGGGTCGTCGCACGACGCGGGTCAGTGGAAGCGGGAACCGGTTCGGCGTCTCGTTGTAGTCGTTGATGCGTACCTGTACATCGCTCCCGACGTAGGCGCCGGCCTTCGCGTCGACGGTCGTCGCCATCGAGCGAGCGACGGTCTGGGCCTGGATGAACAGCCCGAGGCACAGCCCCGTCGTGGTGATCAGGAGCATCGTGAGCCGCGGCCGGGCGGCGAGCCGGTGCACCGCCAGGTACGCGGGCGTCCCCCACCGAGCGCTCCTGTCCCTGGCCCGGCCCAACAGGAGCACGAGCCCCCTCGCAACGAGCGCGACGAAGCCGGCGAGGAACGCCACGGGGAACGCGAACAGCAACAGGCTCGGCGCCTCGGTGTCCGGCGACAGGTCTGCGACCGCCGCTCCGCCGCGTCGCAGCCGTTCCAGGATGACCAGGGACAGCGCGATCAAGATCAGCTCCCACGGAAGCGTCCCGAGGACGGCGAATCGACGGCGATGGTGCTCGGAATGGCGCAGGAACGAGACCGTCGACACGGCCGCGATCGCCACGATCGCCGCGACGCCCGCGAACCCCGAGGCCGCGAGCGCCTCGCTCGATGCGTCGTGCGACAAGGCTCCGTTCGGGCCGACGCCGTACACGAAGGCGAAGGCGAGGGCGAGTCCGGCGACGGCGCCGATCGCACAGGGCAGCACAGCCTCCAGCGCCGCACGGCCGGCCACCGCCGTTGGTCGAGCGCCTCGGGCGAACAGGAGCGTCGATTCCACGCGTCGCGTGGCCATGGCGAAGGCGCCGGCCCCGGCGACCACGACGAGAGCGACGAGGATGCCCGCCGCGCGTAGCAGCCTCGCCGGCCCCCCGATGGCGATCAGCCTTTCGTGAACGGCGGCGACCACGTCGTCGATGGAGCTGCCCCATGTCGCGCCGTCGCCCGTGGTGCAGTAGAACCCGATGAAGCAGCGATCGAGCAACAGAGAGTCGTCGATCTGCTCGGAGATCCCCGTGGCGATGCGGGCGGCGTCCTCCGCATCCTCCAGCGTGAGGTCGCGGGCCAGGGGCGCCTGCCATGCGTAGGCGGCGTGGTCGAGCCCCACCGTGCGAGCCGCGGCCTCGAAGCGCTCCCGAGGCACGATCAACGCCTGTGGTGGCGGCGGCGGGCAGTCGCGGGGGCACTCGTAGAAGACGAGATCGTCCTTCCACGGCCTCCAGTAGTCGGACGCTCCGCCCTTGTAGAGCGACCGGTAGACGGCGTCCACCGGAAGCGTCACCGCTCCTTCGTCAGGTGAGCCGACGACGACCCGATCTCCCGGGGAGATCCCGAGCGCGTCGGCGATCTGGTCGGGGACCAGGGCGCCGCCCCCCGGCGATCCCTCGAGGATCTCGACGTGGGACTCGACACCCTCGCCGAAGAACAATCGCGTGGGGCGCGTGTCCTCGCGTCCCGCGGCCGAGATGGGAACCAGCCCTGCGAGCGCAGACTCGACCGGTTCGGCCAGGTAGGGGCTCTGGGCCACGAGGCGATCGAAGAGCTGGTCGGCGCGGGCCTCGGCCCGGCCGTGCACGCCCGATCCGGACAGCGGCATGTTGCCCTGGCGGTACATCATCCCGACCGCCCAGCGCGTGGAGGGCACCTCCTGGATCCGGGCCTTCACCAGCTCGCTCGCCGAGGCCGAGATGAACAGCGGGTATGCAGAGGCCGCGAGCGCCAGCAGGAGCGCGCCGACCGCGATCGAGACGAACAGCCCCGGGTAGTGGAACAGGACGAAGGGCGCCTTCGACCACAGAGGGTTGGCGTCGCTCGAAGACCTGAGGTCGCGCCGAGCTCGCCCCATCCGCCTCCCGTCAGCCGTCCGGTCTGCTGGCTTTCGTCGATCGTCACTAGTCTCTACGCTCGAGCGCCGATCCGGGGGTTCGGTCGCGCAGCCCCCATCGGCGAACGCGCCGATACCCCCGTCCGTATCCTGGGGCCGTGAACGACCGATTCCTCCGAGCGCTCCGGCGCGAGCCCGTCGACCGCACCCCGGTCTGGTTCATGCGCCAGGCGGGCCGGTACCTGCCCGAGTACCGGGAGCTTCGAGGCGACCGGGACATCCTGGACGCGATCCGCGAACCCGACGTTGCCGTCGAGCTCACCCTGCAGCCGCTCCGACGGATGCCGTTGGACGCGGCGATCGTGTTCGCCGACATCATGGTGCCGGTCGCCGCGATCGGGGTGCCCGTCCGGATCGAGCCGGGCGTCGGCCCGGTCGTGGACGACCCGGTCCGGGACGCGGCCGGCGTCGCTCGGCTCTGTGCGCTCGAGCCCGATCTGGACGAGCCCTACGTCGCCGAGACGATCCGCCTCCTCCGCAAGGAGCTGAAGGTCCCGCTGATCGGGTTCGCGGGCGCGCCGTTCACGCTCGCGAGCTACCTGGTCGAAGGCGGTCCGTCGCGGGACCACGTCCGGACGAAGGCGCTCCTGCACGACGAGCCCGGCACCTGGTCGTCGCTGATGGACGCGCTCGCGGCGCTGTCGCGGGCCCACCTGCTCGCGCAGATCGAGGCGGGCGCGCAGGCGGTGCAGCTGTTCGACTCGTGGGCGGGTGCCCTAGCGCCGAGCGACTACGAGCGGTCGGTTCGCCCGTGGTCGGCGCGGGTGCTCGAGGATCTCCCGGTGCCCTCGATCCACTTCGGCGTGGGGACCGGCGAGCTCCTGACGTCGATGCGCGATGCGGGCGGCGACGCGATCGGGGTGGACTGGCGGGTCCCGCTCGACCGGGCGTGGGAACGGATCGGCGACGACCGCGCGATCCAGGGCAACCTCGACCCCTCGGTCTGCGTCGCCTCGTGGGACGCGGTCGAACGCGCAGCCACCGAGGTCCTCGACCGCGCGGCGACCCGCGACGGCCACGTGTTCAACCTCGGTCACGGCGTGCTGCCGGCCACGCCCGTCGAGAACCTGCAACGCCTCGTCGACCTGGTGCACGAACGGACGGCCCGATGAGCGCTCCGCCGATCGGGGTGCTGGTGATGGCGTACGGGACCGCGGCCGGACCCGACGACATCGAGCGCTACTACACGGACATCAGGGGCGGCCGGCCACCGACGCCCGAGCACCTGCAGGAACTGCGGGACCGCTACGCGGCGATCGGCAACGTGTTCCCGTTGTCCGACATCACCCGCCGCCAGGCCGAGGGG
>DATEQE010000051.1:0-2750 GCA_035272825.1 Actinomycetota bacterium | reverse complement strand
CTTCACCGGGGGGCCCGGGGGCCACGTCGTGGTGATCGCGACCGCCTCCTCGCTCGGCGACGTCGCCACCGAGCGCTACGGGGAGCTGTTCGAGGGTCTCGGGATCGGCCGCGTGACCGGCCTGCGTCCCGAGGAGCGGTCCGAAGCCGAGGCTCCCGATCTCGCCGCCGCCCTGCACGACGCGACCGCGATCTTCCTCACGGGCGGGAACCAGCTCCGCCTCTCCTCGGTCGTCGCCGGCACCCACCTCGCCGATGCGATCCACCGGGCCCACGACCGCGGCGCCGTGCTCGCCGGGACCTCCGCCGGCGCGAGCGCGATGGCGACGCACATGATGGCGTTCGGCCGCGCGGGCGAGACCCCCAAGCAGCGGATGGCGCAGCTCGCCGCCGGGCTCGGCGTGCTGCAGGGCGTCGTGGTCGACCAACATTTCGAGCAGCGCGGCCGGTTCGGGAGGCTGCTCGCCGTGATCGCGCAGTCACCGTCGTTGCTCGGCATCGGTTTGGACGAGGACACGAGCGCAATCGTCTACGCCGATCGAACGATGGAGGTGGTCGGCAAGGGCGCCGTGACGGTGCTCGACGGTTCCCGCGTGCAGACCGACGCCCACCAGGCCAAGGGCCACCGGCCGATCATGGTCTCGGGCGCGGTGGTGCACTCGCTGCCCGACGGCTCTTGGTTCGATCTCCGCGGCCGCACGCTGCTCGCCGAGACGCCCGGCCTGGAACGCGAGGCCTCGGAGTGAGCGACAGCCGGACCCGCTCGCGAGCGGACCGCCGGCGGGCGAAGGACGAGCCGGCCGCGGGCAAGCGGCCGCTCGCGCCCGACCTGAAGGTGGTCGAGACCCAGGTGTTCCGGGGTCCGAACTACTGGTCGTACGACCCCGCGATCCGGCTGCTCGTCGATCTCGGCGCGCTCGAGGACTGGCCGTCGAACACGATCCCGGGCTTCGTCGACGGTCTCGTGGAGATGCTCCCGGGCATCGCCGAACACTCGTGCTCCCTCGGCCGCCGTGGCGGGTTCGGCGAGCGGCTGAGGGAAGGGACGTGGCTCGGGCACGTCGCCGAGCACATCGCCCTCGAGCTCCAGCGCGAGTCCGGCGCCCACGTGTACCGGGGCAAGACCCGGAGCGCCGGCGAGGCCGGGCGCTACAACGTGATCTACGGCTACTGGGAGGAGCGGGTCGGCCTCGCGGCCGGCGACCTGGCGGTCCGCCTCGTGAACCAGCTCGTCCGTCCCGCGCAGGGGTTCGACTTCCTCGTCGAGCTCGAGCGCCTGATCCTGCTGGCGGAGCGGCGTGCGTTCGGCCCGTCCACGCAGGCGATCATCGACGAGGCCGCCAGCCGCGACATCCCCTGGATCCGGCTGAACGAGGCCTCGCTGGTCCAGCTCGGCTGGGGGAAGTACCAGCAGCGGATCCGCGCGACGATGACGTCCAAGACGAGCGCGCTCGCGGTGGATATCGCCGGCGACAAGCACGTCACGCGCGTGCTGCTCGCATCGGCCGGTTTGCCGGTGCCGCGCGGCGAGATCGTCCAGAGCGAGGTCGAGGCCGTCGCCGCGGCCACGAGGATCGGGTTCCCCGTCGTCACCAAGCCGCTCGACGGCAACCACGGGCGCGGCGTCGGGCTCGACCTGCGCAACGAGGACGACGTGCGCGCGGGGTTCCGCAGGGCGCTGCCCGAGGCCCGCCGCGGGCAGGTCATCGTCGAGAGCTTCGTCACGGGCAACGACTACCGGGTGCTCGTCGTGGGCGGCCGGATGGTGGCCGTGGCCGAACGCGTCCCCGCGCACGTCGTCGGTGACGGCACACACACGGTCTCGGACCTGGTCGAGATCGCCAATTCGGATCCCCGTCGCGGGATCGGACACGAGAAGGTGCTCACGCGGATCAGGGTCGACGACGCCGCGATCGAGATGCTCCGCAAGCAGGGGTACGGCCTGGACGACGTGCCGCCCGCCGAGGCGTTCGTGAAGCTCGCGGCCACCGGCAATATGTCGACGGGTGGTAACTCGATCGACCGCACGTGGGAGGCGCACGAAGAGAACGTCGAGATCGCCGAGGAGGCCGCCCGCGTCGTCGGGCTCGACGTGGCCGGGATCGACTTCCTCGCGCCCGACATCACCGAGCCCGTCCGCGAGACGGGCGGCGCGATCGTCGAGGTGAACGCCGCCCCGGGATTCCGGATGCACACGAACCCGACCGAGGGCGAGGCCCAGTTCGTCGCGAAGGACGTCGTCGACCTCCTGTTCCCCGGCGGCACGCCCTCGCGGATCCCGATCGTCGCCGTCACCGGTTCGAACGGCAAGACCACGACTACGCGGATGATCGCGCACATCTTCAAGGGGATGGGACGTTCGGTCGGCATGACCACGACCGACGGCATCTACATCGACGAGCGTCTGGTCAAGCGCGCCGACGCGAGCGGACCGAAGTCGGCGCAGATGGTCCTGCAGAACCCGCGGGTCGACTTCGCGGTGTTCGAGACGGCCCGCGGAGGGATCCTGCGCGAGGGGCTCGGGTACGGCAAGAACGACGTCGCGGTCGTCCTGAACGTGACCGGCGACCATCTCGGGCTGAAGGGCATCGACTCGCTCGAGCAGCTCGCGGCGGTCAAGCAGGTGGTGGTCGAGGCCGTCCCGAAGACCGGCTGGGCCGTCCTGAACGCCGACGACGAGCTCGTCGCGGGGATGCGCAAGGCCTGCAGCGGCTCGGTGATCCTGTTCTCGATGCAGGAACGCAACGATCT
>DATEQE010000050.1:0-4678 GCA_035272825.1 Actinomycetota bacterium | reverse complement strand
CGTTGGTGAGATCGCCGCTGCAGATCACGACGTCGGGCTCGAGCTCGTTCAGCTCGACCATCACCCGGTTCATCAGGTTCGGAACGAAGTAGGGCGAGCCGACGTGCGGATCGGAGATGTGCGCGATCGTGACCACGTGCTCAGTCTATCTTCGTCTTTGGCTTCGTCTTTTGCTTCGTCTCTGGCTTCGTCTCTGGCCTCGTCTCTGGCGGCGTCTCTCGCCTCTTCTCTGGCGGCGTCTCTCGCCTCTTCTCTGGCCCGACGGGGGACCGCGCCCGTGGGACGATACGGCCGCGTGAACGCTCTCGACCTGCTCCTGATCGTGCTCCTGGCGCTCTCCGGGGTCGCCGGCTACCGGCGGGGTTTCACGCTGCAGGCCTTCGGGTTCGGCGGGTTGCTCATCGGTCTGGTGGTGGGCGCGTTGCTCGCGCCGTTCGTGGCCCACATCGTCGAGGGACCGAACGCCCGAGCGGGCCTCGCCGTCCTGGTCCTGCTCGCGGTCGCCGCGCTCGGCAACGCGGCCGGGTGGTTCCTCGGCGTCCACGCACGCGACCGCGCCGCGTCGAGGTTCGGGAAGGCGGACTCGGTCGGGGGTTCGGCCGTCGCGGTCGCGGCGTCCCTGCTGGCGATCTGGTTCCTCGCGCTGAACCTCGCGAACGGCCCGTTCCCGGCCATCGCGACCGAGATCCGGGGTTCGGCGGTCGTGCGGACGCTCGACGCCGCCCTGCCGCAACCGCCGTCGCTGCTCGCCCAGGTCCGTCGCCTGTTCAACAGGTTCGGGTTCCCCGACGTGTTCTCCGGCATCCCGCCACTGCCGGCCGAGCCCGTGCGGCCACCCAGCCAGGAGGAGGCTCGGGCCGCGTCGGAGGCGGCCGCGTCGAGCACCCTCCAGGTGATCGGATCGGCGTGCGACGTCATCCAGGAGGGTTCGGGCTTCGTGGCCGCCGACGGCTACGTCGTGACGAACGCGCACGTCGTGGCCGGCATGGATGATCCCGAGGTGCGTTCGGCGGTAGGTGGCTCGTCGGATGCGACCACGGTGCTGTTCGACCCCGATCTGGATCTGGCGATCCTGTCGGCGCCGGACGCACCCGGACCCCCGCTTCCGCTCGCCACCGAGCCCTTGGACCGCGGCGCGCCGGGGGCCGTCCTCGGGTACCCGCAGGGCGGCCCGCTCGACGTCCGCCGCGCAGCCGTGCGGCGGACGATCGACGCGGTCGGGAGGGACATCTACGGGCGCGGCGAGGTCGAGCGTCTGGTGCTCGAGTTGCAGACGCTGGTCCGGCCGGGCAACTCGGGAGGGCCGTTCGTCCTGCCCGACGGTCGGGTCGCCGGGGTCGTGTTCGCCGCGTCGTCCGGCGACGACGACGTCGGCTACGCGATCGCGGCCGACGAGGTCGACGACCCCCTGCGGACGGCGATGGGGCGGACCACACCGGTCGACACGGGGCCCTGCATCGGCTGACCCTCGGACGACGGCAAGTCCGGGCCCGCCGTTCGCCGCCCGCCTACTCCTCCATCACGACGCGCACGTCGCCCTCGCGCGACAGGAGGGAGAACGACGTGATCTCGTCCTCGCGGCGGAACACCATGCTCACCGTGCTCTCGCCGACCGACAGGTTGCGCACCTCGACGGTGTTCAGCCATGTCGGCAGGTGCGGCAGGTTGATCGTGAGCAGGTTCTCGTGGGCCCGGGCCGACAGGCCGAGCATCGCCTGCAGCATCAGGTACGGCGCGCCGGCCGCCCACGCCTGGGGCGAGCAGGCGATCGGGTAGCTCACGGGTCGGTTCGGGGACCGTCGCGTGAACCCGCAGAACAGCTCGGGCAGGCGGAGGTAGTCGGCGGAGACCGCCGCATCGAACAGCGCGGTCGCGACGCGGTTGGTCGCCCGGGCGAACCGGTACCGCTTCAGGCCCGCCGCGATCAACGCGTTGTCGTGCGGCCACACCGATCCGTTGTGGTAGCTCATCGGGTTGTACGAGGCCGCCGACCGGCTCATCGTTCGGACGCCCCAACCCGAGAACATGTCCGGAGCGAGCAGCCGCTTGGCGAGCGGCAGGGCCTTGTCCTCGTCCACGATCCCGCTGTACAGGCAGTGGCCCGGGTTGGACATCAGCGTTCGGAGCTGCTGCTTGCGGGCGTCGAGCGCGGCCGCGAAGTACCGCTCGTCCTCCATCCAGAACGCCTCGTTGAAGCGGACCTTCAGGCGTTCGGCCTCGTCCTCCAGGCGGCGCGCGTCCTCCGGCCGACCGAGCGCGCGGTACACGTCGGCCATCCGCGTCTTCGCGAGGTAGACGTACCCCTGCACCTCCGAGAGCGCGATCGGTGGTTCGGCGAGCCGGCCGTCGGCGTGGACCATCGAGTCGTGCGAGTCCTTCCACCCCTGGTTGCGGATCCCCCGGGGCGAGCGGCACTGATACTCGACGAACCCGTCGCCGTCCAGATCGCCGTACCGGTCGATCCACGCGAGCGCCGCCTCCGCCGACGGGAGGAGCTTCCGCGCGAACTCGACGTCGCCCGTCCAACGCAGGTGCTGCGCGTACACGATCAGGAACCAAGGTGTCGAGTCGACGGACCCGTAGTACGGCGAGTGCGGCATGATCCCCGCGCGCGCGAGCTCGCCGTCGCGGACCTCGTGCAGGATCTTGCCGGGCTGCTCGTCCCGCCAGTCGTTCTCCTCCGTGCCCTGACGCGCCGCCAGGAGCTCGAGCGCGTCGCGCGCGGGTCGCGTGTTCACCGTCAGCAGCTGGTGCGACGCGATCAGGGAGTCGCGGCCGAAGATCGTCACGTACCACGGGATCCCGGCGGCGAGGATCGCGCCGTCCCCCACCCGCGTGTACAGCGCGCGGAGATCGCGGAGGCTCCGGTCCAGAAGCTGGTTGAACAGCTCGTTGTCGGTGACGATCCGCGTCGACTCGCGCTCCCACTCTTCGTAGGAGCGACGGAGCTCGTGCACCGCGTGGTCGAAGTCCGGGGCCGCGTCGGTCGGCTCGCTCCCCAGGCTCGGCTCGACCGAGACGGCCACGAGCCGGGTCTGGTACGGATCGAGGTGAAGCCGGAAGACCGCCGTCGCGAGCGCCCCCTCGACGTCGACGCGGTCGGGGTCGATGCCGAAGCGGACCCTCGTGATCCGCCGAACGTGGTCGCGCCCCTCCTGCATGAACTCGATCGCGGAGCCGTTCACCGTCGGCGGGTACGAACCGCCCGAGTGGCGATGGGTCATGCCGCGCACGTCGAAGATGTCGGCGAAGTCCGCGCCGAACGTCAGCCGGACCTCCAGGGTGACGTCGAAGGGGTTGTAGTTCTTGATCCGGATGCGCTCGAACAGATCCCCGGAGATCGCGCGGACGCGCCGAACGTTGATCGTCTGTTGCGGCGCACACAGCACGTCGTCCTCGAACAGGTCGGGGTTCGTCAGGTCGACGTGCGACTGGTAGCCGCGTTCGGCCGACGAGGACAGCAGCACGAGGTCGCGCCCGTTCATGGTCAGGCGGAAATGCGACAGGAACCGCGTGTCGTGCGAGTAGAGGCCGAGACCGTCCTGAGCCCCGTGGTCGAGGTTCCCCTCGAGGTCGGAGTACAGGAAGGTCTGGCCCTCCTTGACCGCGAGGGTCTTGCTCGCGAGATCCGTGACCAGAACCGGGGCCGCGCCCCGTTCGGGGTGCGGGAGCGGGGCGGGCGCGACGACGCTCAGCGGGAGGCTCGCCGCCGGGTCGGCAGCGGGCGCCGGGTCGGGCCGGGGATCGGGTTCGGTCATCGTTCAACCATCGTCGCAGGTGATACGCGCCTTCAGTCCTCGCGGATGTCGACGCCGGCGGCTCGCACGGAGACACGCACGATCCGCCACCCCTCGGCCGGTTCCGGCGTGACGACGTCGTGGCGCTCGAACGCGAGCAGCGTCGGCCCTGAACCCGAGACGCACGCGGCCAGCCCGGCGGCGCGCAGGCGGTCGAAGACCTGGCGCATCTCGGGGACGAGCCCCAGCCGGACGTCTTCGTGGAGGCGGTCGCGCATCGCCACGTGGAGGAGGTCGGGCTCGTGCAGGAGGGCGACCGCCACGAGCGCGGCGTGCCCCGCGTTCGACACGGCGTCCTTGCGCGGGACCGCGTCCGGGAGCGCGCGCCGGGCGGCCTCGGTCGAGATCGCGATGTCCGCCGGGACGAACAGCGCCGGCCGGAGCTCGGGGTCCGGGTCGAAGCGGGCCACGACGCCCTCGTCCACCACGATCGTGAACCCGCCGAACACGGCGGCGGCCGCGTTATCGGGGTGGCCTTCGAGCCCGGCGGCGACGTCCAGGATCGTGGTCCGATCCAGACCGAGACCGAGCGCGGCATCGGCCAGCCTGACGCCGGCGACCGCGGCGGCGGCCGAGGACCCGAGGCCGCGTCCGAGCGGGATCCGATTGCGACCGTGGATCGAGGCGGCGGGAGCGATGCGCCCGAAGCGCGCGGCGGTCTCGGCCATCGCGCGCGACACGAGGTCGGTTCCGTCGGTCGGCAGCTCGGCTGCGCCCTCGCCCTCCCACGTCACGCCGGGTTCGGCGTCCGTGTCCAGCGCGACCTCGTTGCACAGATCGAGCGCGAGCCCGAAGCAGTCGAACCCCGGTCCTAGGTTCGCCGACGTCGCCGGGACCGTCGCGGTGATGCGCACGGCTACAGCCCGAGCTCGGCGGCGACG
>DATEQE010000049.1:0-2732 GCA_035272825.1 Actinomycetota bacterium | reverse complement strand
TTCCTGAAGCCGCAGGTCGGGGGCCTGTTCGGGCACGGGTACCATGTGCGATGTGAGCACCACGGACGAGGTGACCGCGGGCGCTCTGCCCGCCACCGTGCTGGAGCTCCTCGACGCCTCGGTGCCGCCCGAACGGGCGGAGGCCCTCCGGGCGTTCGCCGTCGCCTTCACGCGGCGGCTGCCGCCGCAGGACCTGGCCGAACGACCGGCCGCCGAGCTCGTCGGCGTGATCGTCGGGGCGTTCGAGCTCGCCGACACCCGGCGCGAGGATGAGTTCGCGGTCAAGGTGTTCGAACCCACCCCTGGCGAGGACGGATACGAGGCGCTCGGCACCGTCGTGGAGATCAGCGCGGCGGACTCTCCGTTCCTGTACGACTCGGTCACCCAGGAGCTCGAGGCCTGGGGCATGAGCGTCCGCCGGGTGATCCACCCGGTGATCGGCGTCGAGCGCGGTCCCGACGGCCGGATCGAGCGGATCCTGCACGTTCGCGAGACCGAAGACCGCGAGTCGCTGATGCACTTCGAGCTCGAGCAGCGCCTCACCGGGCAGGAACGGACAGAGCTCGAGGAGGCGATCCACGGCATCCTCGGCGACGTCCGGCTCGCGGTGCGCGACTTCGGGGCGATGAAGGACGCCGCACGGCACATGATCGAGATCGCGCGCGCGGGTTCGGCACTGTACCCGCCGGACGAGGTGGCCGAGACGGTTGCGTTCCTCGAGTGGCTGCTGGACCTGAACTTCGTCTTCCTCGGCTATCGCGAGTACGAGCTGGTCGACCTGCCCGAGGGACGCGCGCTCGCGGCCGTGCCCGGTTCGGGCCTCGGGATCCTGTCGAAGCTCGACTGGTCGGCGTACGAGCAACCGGTGCCCCTCGAAACGATCGAGCCGAACCTGCGGGCGCGCATCGAGGGCGGTGACCTCCTGATCTACTCGAAGACGAACCGGCCGTCCACCGTCCATCGGCGCGCGCGGATGGATTACATCGGCGTCCGGAGGGTCTCGGCGGAGGGACGCATCGTCGGCGAGACGCGGATGGTCGGCCTGTTCACGTCGAAGGCATACTCGGAGCCGGCCAGCAAGACGCCGCTGTTGCACCGCAAGCTGGAGCAGATCCTCGACGCGGAGGACCTGTACGAGGGATCGCACGACTACAAGGCGGTCGTCACGATCTTCGAGAGCTTCCCAAAGGACGAGCTGTTCGCGGCGCCGACGGATGAGCTGCGCGAGCAGGTGATGGGGCTGCTGCAGGTCAACGACACCAAGGACGTCCGCCTGTTCGCGCGCCGAGATCCGTACGGGCGGAGCGTCTCGCTGCTCGTGGCGATGCCGCGCGACGCCTTCGACGCCGAGGTCCGGCTCCGGTTGCAGGACCTGTTCCTCGAGCGGTTCGACGGGACCACGATCGACCACCACGTCGCGCTCACCGAGAGCGGCATCGCGCAGCTCCACTTCACCGTGCACGTCGGTCACGGCCAGATCCGGGACGTGCCGCTGGACCAGCTCGAACGGCAGGTCGTGGAGATCGCCCGCACGTGGGACGACCGGCTGCTCGACCGGCTGATCCAGGAGCACGGCGAGGCGCGCGCCCGGACGCTGTTCGAGCGATGGGCGGATCGGTTCCCCGACTACTACAGGGCCTCGACCGACGTCGCGATCGCCGGCCTCGACGTCGCGCGCTTCGACGAGCTGGAGCGGGGGGAGGAGGGATTCCTGATCGGTCTGGCCAATCAGACCGAGGAGGGGCAGACCCTCACGCACGTCCGCCTGTACAAGGTGGACGGCAGGGTCGAGCTCTCGGACTTCGTGCCGACGCTGGAGTCGCTCGGCCTGCGCGTGATCGAGGAGTGGCCGACGACGCTGCTCGGCGAGGAGGGCGACGAACGCTTCCTGCACGATTTCGGCGTGCTGGACGACGACCACCAGCCGATCGATGTCGAGGCCACAGGGACGCGCGTCGCCGAGTGCATCGGCGCCGTGTGGCAGGGGGAGTGCGAGTCCGACTCGCTCAATCGTCTCGTCGTGTCGGCCGGCATCGACTGGCGACAGGTGCAGATCCTGCGCGCCTACCGCAAGTACCACCACCGGGTGAACTCGACGTTCCCGGTCGAGTACAAGAACGACGCCTTCGCCGCCCACCCGGTCATCGCCGCGCAGCTCGTGCGGCTGTTCGAGATGCGGTTCGATCCCGCGCAGCCTCGAGATCCCGAAGCCGTCGAGGCCCTGGGGGGGAGGATCCGTTCGAACCTGGACGCCGTGCGCTCCCTCGAGCAGGACCGGATCCTGCGTAACGCGCTCGGGGTCATCGACGCGACGGTCCGAACGAACGTGTACATCCCGGGGCGCCGCTCGATCGCGTTCAAGCTGCGGTCTGCCGCCGTCCCGGAGATGCCCAAGCCGACCCCGCTGTTCGAGATCTTCGTCTACTCCCCCGAGATGGAGGCGATCCACCTCCGCGGCGGTCGGGTGGCTCGCGGCGGGATCCGCTGGTCCGACCGGCGTCAGGACTACCGAACCGAGGTCCTCGGGCTCCTCAAGGCGCAGATGGTCAAGAACGCCGTCATCGTGCCGACGGGCGCGAAGGGCGGTTTCGTCCTCAAGCACGCAATCGAGGATCCGCCGGCGCTCAAGGAGGAGGCGACCCGCCAGTACGAGACCTTCGTCCGGAGCATGCTCGACCTCACGGACAACCTCGTCGACGGTGCGGTCGTGCATCCACCGTCCGTCGTCGTGG
>DATEQE010000048.1:0-5405 GCA_035272825.1 Actinomycetota bacterium | reverse complement strand
CCCGGTCCAGGTCGACGGGGACTCGCTCGGCGACCACCGGCGCCTGGAGGTCGACCTCGCACCCGAGGCGCTCTGGGTCGTGGCCTAGCCCTTCGCGGCCGACCTCGCCCCGTCCGCGCTCGCGCCCCGTTCGGAACCGCCACCGCGCACCTGGATCCCGCACTCCCATTTCGACAGGCCGGCCCACCTGCCCTCACGCTCGTGTTCGCCCGGGAGCGAGAGCCGGGTGCACGGCGCGCAACCGATCGACGCGTACCCGAGGTCGTACAGCGGGTTGTGGGGGAGCTCGTGCTCCCTCAGGTACGACCAGGTGTCCCGGCGCGTCCACGTGGCGACCGGGTTCACCTTGATGATCCAGCTGCCCGGTTCGAGCTCGTACCGGTCGACGATCGGGGCCGTGGCCCGGGTAGGGGACGAGTCGCGTCGGAATGCGGTGATCCACGCCTCGCGGCCGCGAAGTGCCGCGAGCATCGGCCGCACCTTGTTGATGTCGCAGCACCGCTCAGGGTCGCGCTCGTACAAGCGGGGACCGAAGGCCTCGCGCTGCGTCGTGGGGGTGTACTCGCCGGTGAGCTCGACCACGTTCAGGTCCAGGAGCTCGGTCAACCGCCGCTTGAACGCGAGCGTCTCCTCGAAGTGGAACCCGGTCTCGAGGAACAGCACGGGCACGTCGGGCCGGATCTGCGTCGCCATGTGCATGACGCAGGTCCCCTCGGCCTGGAACGCCGAGGCGAGCGCGATCTCGCGCAACCCCGACTCCTCGAGCGCCCAGCGCACGATCTCGCGCGGGTGCGCCGATTCGAGGCGGGCGTTCAGCGCACGGAGCGCTTCCTCGGAGAGCAGGGTGTCGGGCATGAGGGGCCTCGGTGTGGGGGTGCACGGAGTATAGGTCCGGGGTCGGGGTCGTTCGGCCCGCGGCTATCCTGTGGGGCCGTTCACCGCAACGAAAGGTTGATGCGCCATGCCCGACGACACGACGATCGCCCCGCACGGTGGCGACCTCGTCGACCTGCTCGTCCCCGAAGGTCGGCGAGAGGCCACCCGAGCCGAGGCGGACCACCTCCCCAAACTCGTGGTCAACGCCCGCGAGCTCTCCGACTTGGAGATGCTCGCCGTCGGGGCCCTGTCCCCGCTGACGGGATTCGTGGGCGAGGCCGACTACGTATCCGTCCTGGAGACGATGCACCTGTCGAGCGGCCTGGCCTGGTCGATCCCGGTCACGCTGTCCCTCACCGACGACGACGTGAAGCGGATGGGGGCCGGGAACTCGGTCGCCCTGCTGCCCTCGGAGGAGGCGCACCCGATCGCCGTCGTCGACGTCGCCGAGGTCTTCAAGCGTGACCGCCAGAAGGAGGCGCTCGGCGTCTTCGGGACCGAGGACCTCGAGCACCCGGGTGTGCAGGCGCTCCACGACGCGGGCGACTTCTGCCTCGCCGGCACGGTTCGCGCGCTCGCCCTGCCCGAGCACGACGACTTCGTGCCGTACCGGCTCACGCCCGCGCAGACGCGGGCCGCGTTCGCCGAGCGAGGGTGGCGGACCGTCGTCGGCTTCCAGACCCGGAACCCGATCCACCGCGCGCACGAGTACTTGCAGAAGTGCGCGCTCGAGATCGTCGACGGGCTCCTCGTGCACCCCCTGGTGGGGGCGACGAAGGACGACGACGTGCCGGCCGACGTGCGGATGCGGTGCTACGAGGCGCTCTTCGAGGGCTACTACCCGAAGGACCGCGCGATGGTGTCGGTGTTCCCCGCCGCGATGCGGTACGCCGGGCCCCGTGAGGCGATCTGGCACGCGATCTGCCGCAAGAACTACGGCTGCACGCATTTCATCGTCGGCCGAGACCACGCCGGAGTCGGCTCCTACTACGGGATCTACGACGCCCAGCGGATCTTCGAGGAGTTCGAGCCCGGTGAGCTGGGCATCACGCCGTTGATGTTCGAGTACTCGTTCTGGTGCAACGCGTGCGAGGGGATGGCATCGCCCAAGACGTGCCCGCACGGCGAGGATTCGCGGGTGTCGCTGTCGGGCACCAGGGTGCGAGAGATGCTCCGCGCCGGCGAACGACCGCCGGCCGAGTTCAGCCGCCCAGAGGTTGCCGACATCCTGATCGACGCGATGCGCGTGCGGTAAGCCCTCTCAACGACCTCGTTTGCCCGCCCACCAGGGCGTTTGGTAGCCTCGCGCGCGCCCGGGCGGCGCCCGAGACCGATGAGGGGAGGGCCCACGACCGCTCGAAGGCCCGCGCTCAGCACCTTCCTCGCTCTTGGCCTCGCTCTTGGCCTCGCCCTTGGCCTCGCTCTCACCCTCACCGCCGCCGCGTTCGGGGTGGTGCCCGCGCTGGCCGGCACGAAAGAGCAGCTCGACGAGGCCAAGGCCGAGCTCGCGAGGGTGCAGGCCGAGCTCGACCGCGCGACGGCCAAGTGGAACGAAGCCGAATCCCGCCTGGACACCACCCGTGGCGAGATCCTCGACACGCGGATCCGGATCGGACGGCTCGAGGCCCGCGTGCGTGCGATCGAGACCCGTCTCAACCGCCGCGCCGTGATCGCGTTCACGAACGGTCCGGCGAGCACGATCGACCTCCTGCTCTCCTCGGGTTCGTTCACGGACTTCACCGATCGGCTCGAGTTCCTCGGGTCGATGGCGCAGGAGGACGGCGACCTGATCCTCGATCAGGAGGTCACGCGGGAGGAGCTTCGGCGCGAGCGCGACAGCCTGTTCATCCTCGAGGAGCGTCAGGCGAGCGTGGCGGAGGAACTCGGCGCGATCCAGGAGAGCATCGACGCCCAGCTCGGGCGGATCTCCGATCGCGTGGCGGAGCTGACGGCGAAGTACCGCGAGGAGATCGCGGCCTCCAAGGAGCTCGTGATCCTGGGCCAGACCCCCAACCCCGACGGCTCGCTGCAGGTGTGCCCGGTCGCCGGGCCGAACTCCTTCGTCGACTCGTTCGGCTGGCCGAGGGACGGCCACACGCACCAGGGGATCGACATGATCTCGCCGTACGGGACGCCGGTGGTCGCCGCCCATCCGGGGAACGTCACGTACTCCTCGAGCTCCTCGGGCGGAATTCAGGCGTACGTGTACGGATCGGGCGGCTACTCGTTCTACGCGCACCTGTCCGGTTACAGCAGCGCGAGCGGCAGCGTCGGGGCCGGCACCGTGATCGGCTACGTCGGGAGCACGGGCAACGCCGGCTCGACGAACCACCTGCATTTCGAGTGGCACCCGGGGGGCGGCGCGGCCGTGAACCCGTACCTGATGCTGATCGCGGTCTGCTGAGCGCGGCTCGCCCTCGGGTGATCGGCTCACCCGCTCGACCTTCGGCTGACCCCCGGTTCGCCCCCGTGGCACGGCGTCCGGCGCGCTACGATGCGTCCTCATGAGCGAGCAAGGCGCGAACCGACGGATCGACCGGATCCGCAGGCCCGAGTTCGTCGAGGGTCTGGCCGGACTCTCGCTGGAGGACCTTCGGGCCCGCCGCGACGAGTGCTATGCCGAGCGCGAATATCTGTCGCTCCTTCGCCGGCTCGTCCAGGGGCGCGCCGAGATCCTCAGGGCGGAGGTCGAGCGTCGCGGGGGTGGCGGCGAGGGAGGCAGCCTCGTCGATCAGCTCTCGACGATCCTGTCCTCGGAGGGTCAGGGACCGTCCCGGGGCGAGGCCGTCAAGGTCGGTCTGCCCGAGGAGGAGATGCTCCTGGCTCGCCGGCGGGTCGAGCGGTTGGTCGCCGACGCCGAGATCTCCGACCCGGGCGCGCTCGACGACGAGCGCCTCGCCGCCGCCGTAGACCTGCTGGTCGGCGAGGAACACGAGGTGTCCCAGGCCCGCAGCGACGTGCTCCAGGTGATGGACGCCCTGCAGGAGGAGCTCAAACGCCGGTACCGGGACGACCCCTCACTCGTCCTCTCTTGACCCACCCACCCCGTTCTGACCCACCCACCCCGTCCTGACCGACGCGCCTCTCGCACCCGAGGCATCGTCGCTGATCGGCCCGAACGGTTGCGTCGAAGGCCTGTAGGCCGGGTGGGGGCGCCGGTGGGTCCCTGGTGTCCGACAGGCCATCCCACCGGGGGGGGAGCGTGGCGGACCAGTCGATTTGGGCCGCGAGGCCTATGGACCCGCTTCGACTGAACCGGCAGGCTCTTCCCCGGCTCGCGCGCCACCCTGCGCTAACGTGCGGCCACAACCGATGAGCGAACGAGACCTTCCCGGGTACGGCCCCGGGGTCCAGACGGATCCCGAGCTGCCGACCGTCCAGCAGCAGCTCATCGTCTTCGCCCGGGAGCTCGGGGAGCTCTACCGCCTCGAACGCTCCCGCAACGCAGAGCTCGAGATGGTCCTGGAGAGCCTGCAGGACACCTACCTCGCAACGATGAAGAGCCTCGCGACCGTCATCGAAGCCAAGGACCAGACGACCCGCGGCCACCTGGATCGAACCCAGGTGTTGGGGCTCGCGCTCGCCCGGCGGATCGACCCCGAGCTGGCGCGCTCGCCGACCCTCGGGTATGGGTTCTTCCTCCACGACATCGGCAAGGTCGGGATCCCCGAACACATCCTGTGCAAGGCGGGGCCGCTCTCGATCGACGAGTGGACGGTGATGCGTAACCACCCGATCATCGGCGCCCAGATCGTCGCTCCGATCGCGTTCCTGTCCGACACCGTCGAGCTGATCCGCCATCACCACGAGTGGTTCGACGGGACCGGCTACCCCGACGGGCTGGCGTCCGAAGCGATTCCGCTCGGCGCGCGCGTGTTCGCCGTGGCCGACTCGTTCGACGCGATGACCAGCGACCGTCCGTACCGCGGCTCGATCGGCCCCGAACGCGCCCTCGCCGAGCTCCGGAGCGGCGCCGGGACCCAGTTCGACCCCGAGATCGTTCGCGTGTTCGTCGAGATGGTGGAGCGCGATCCGCCCGAGGACGAGGACCTACGACACGCCCTCAGGCACGCCAGCTGACCCACCGGATCCGCCGAACCCCCACGCGGCTCGCTAGGCTTCGCGTGTGCCGACCGCCGCACCGCTCGTCCGGGTGGTGCGTTCGGGTCTCGTCGAGAGCGTCCACCTCGGCCACGTGGTCGTGTGCGATCCGCGAGGCCGCGTGCTCGCCGCCCTCGGCGACCCGGACCGCCTCGTTTTCTCCCGCTCGTCGATGAAACCCGTGCAGGCGGCCGTGTCCCTGCGACGGATCGCCGAGCCGCTCGCCGATGACCTGGTCGCCGTCATGTGCGCATCGCACAACGGGGAGCCCGTCCACGTTCGGGTCGTCCGGCGGCTTCTGCGTACCGGCGGGTTGTCCGAACGCGACCTGGGGTGCCCCCCGGACCTGCCGATGGAGCCAGAGGCGCGTCGGGCGGCCGCCGGTCCCCGTCGGATCACCCACAACTGCTCGGGCAAGCACGCCGGCA
>DATEQE010000047.1:0-3600 GCA_035272825.1 Actinomycetota bacterium | reverse complement strand
CGTCCTGGTGTACGGCCAGCTCGTCCGTCGCTTCTACCGGAGCGGAGCCGGGGCTCGCAGTCTCACCGAGGTGGTGGCCGCGGGCATCAAGAAGCTCGAGCCGGTCGAGGCGGCCGACTGAGATCGAGGGTCACTCGGTCGCGTCGAGGTCGAGCGGCCGGAGCACGAGACCCGTGCGCGGCTTGGGCCAGAAGAACGTCGACTTGCGGGGAAGCCGTTCGCCTCGGTCGATCGCGTCGCGGATCCGCGCGGCGTCGGTCGGCGGCAGGAAGAACGCGGCGACGGCTTCCCGGTTGCGAACGGCGTCCTCGGCCTCTACCGGGTCGGGCGTGAATCGGAGCTCCGCGTCGACGTGATCCAGGACCCGCTCGTGGAGGGCGCACACCGCGGGAGGCGTCCCGGCGAGCTCCGCGATGCGATGGACGAGGAGCCCGTCCTCGAGCGACGCGGAGCCGTAGACGAGCTTCTCGTCGCTCACGCTCTCGAGGATCTCGGCGAGATCGCGGACCCGGGTGCCGGCCGCCTCGTGCGAGCCACCGGTCTGGATCCGGTGGAACGGGAGCACGGGGGGCTCCTGGAGCGCCGCGTCCGCGATGAACATCATCACGCGGTCCCAGGGACCCGGGCCGTGCTCTGCACGCATCTCGTCCCGGTACCGCAGGGCCATCGAGTACCGATGATGGCCGTCGGCGATCATCAGGGACTCGGGCGCGAGCCACCTCGCGACCTCCGGGGTTGGCTCGCTCACCCAGAGCCTGTGCTCGACGCCGGTCTCGTCGGTGGTGGACGCGGCGGGTCCCCGCGCCATCGTGTCGTCCAGGAATCCGGCGAACGGTTCGCTCGGACCCCGGAACACGGCGTGGATGCTCGACAGGTTCGTCCGGACCGCGCGCATCAACCGGAGGCGGTCCTCGATCGGCCCCGGCATCGTCCGCTCGTGCGGCACGATCGAGCCGCCCGGGTCCTCGAGCTCCACCGCGCAGACCATGCCCCTGATCGCGCGGCGCCGGCCGTGCAGCGAGAACCGCATCTCGTACGGGTAGAACGCCGGGCGCTCGGTCGGGACGAGCGCACCCCGCTCGCGCCACGTATCGAGCTCGGACGCCGCCTGCCTATACTTGTCGACCGTTCCGCCGTAGCCGTCGCCGGCGTCGTCCCGTCCGAGGACGAGGCGGATCACGTTATACGGGCTCGCGTCCAGGTAGTGCCGCCGCTCATCGTCGGAGATGACGTCGTAGGGCGGGGTCGTGACCAGGTCGTGCGAGCCGACGATCGAGCCGTCGAACAGCAGGCCGACGAAGGGCGAGACGAGGGACATACACCATGTATAGCAGCAGCTCTCAGAGCGACCCGCCGCGGGAGGGTGCCTACGAGCTCTTCTCGCGCGGCATGGGGTTCCTCCGCGACGGGCATCCGCACCAGGCCGCCATGCTCCTCGGGCGCGCCAAGCTGATCGAGCCCGACAAGGCGTCGATCCGTGAGGCCCTCGGACGGGCGCTCTACATGTCCGGCCGGACCGTTCGCGCGCGGCGCGAGTTCGCTAAGGTCGTGCAGATCGAACCGGCGAGCGACTACGCGCACTTCGCGCTGGCGCTCGCGTGCGAACGCACGGGACAACGCACGAGGGCGATCGGGCACCTGAAGCTCGCGATCGCGATGCGCCCAGGGACGGGGGACTACGAACGCGCCCTCGAACGCCTCGCGGGCTGATGCTCGCCGATCGGTACGGCTGCATCCTGTTCGATCTCGACGGCGTCCTGTACCGGGGGGAGAACGCGGTGCCCCAGGCGCCGCCCACCATGGCCGAGCTCCGGCGACGCGGCGTCCGCCCCGTCTTCCTGACCAATAACTCCTCCCGGACGCCACGCCAGGTGGCCGACAAGCTGCGCGCCATCGGGATCGAGGCGGACCCGGGCGAGGTCGTGACCTCCGCGCTCGCGACCGCCGAGCTCCTTGCGGAACGGGGAGGGGGACGAGCGTTCGTGATCGGCCAGGACGGCGTTCGCGAGGCGTTGACCGACGCCGGCATCCGGATCCTCGAGGGCGAGCCGGAGGATGCCGACCTGGTCGTGGTCGGCTTCGACGGCGGCGCCACGTACGGGTCCCTCAAACGCGCGTCGCTGCTGGTCCAGCGGGGGGCGCGTCTGGTCGCGACGAACGCGGACGGCTCCTACCCCGCGGCCGACGGCCTGTGGCCGGGAGCCGGCGCGCTCCTGTCCGTCATCACGACGACGACGGGCGCCGAGCCCGAGATCGTGGGCAAGCCGTTCCACCCGCTGTTCGAGGCGGGTCGCCGGCGGGGGGGAGGCGGCCCGCCGCTCGTCGTCGGGGACCGGCTCGACACCGACATCGAGGGGGCGGCGCGGCTCGGGTGGGACACGATGCTCGTGCTCACAGGCGTCTCCGGACGCGAGGACGTGGAGCGCACGGATATCCGACCCACGGTGATCGCGGAGGACGTCTCCGCGCTGCTCGAGGGCCCCTAGGGGAGGCGGGCGGCCGCCGCGTTATCCTGGGTCGTGGCGCGGGGAGGGGAGCCGCACGTGACCGAATACCCGGGATCGAGAACGAAGGAGTGATCGAGATGGCGGTTGGGCTGGAACAGGTCCGCGAGTACATGGAGGCGGCGATCGGGAAGCTGTCGCCCGCAAAGGCCCAGGAGCTCGCGAAGTCGCTGACCAAGGGCCAGGGCCGCGACCAGGTGAGCAAGGCCGCGAAGGACCTGTTGGCGTGGTCGAACAAGAACAAGGAACGCCTCACCTCGATGGTCCAGACCGAGGTCAAGTCGCAGCTGAAGACGATCGGCGTCGCGTCCCGCGACGAGGTGGATGCGCTGCGAAAGCGCGTGCGCGAGCTGGAGCGCGAGCAGGGCAAGAAGTCCACGCGCAAGCGGTCGACAGCCAAGCGGTCCACCGCGAAGCGCGCCACGCCCAGCCCCCCCGGCGAGCAGGCCTGACGCCGGCCGCCGTGGCGCGTCGGCGACTCGACGCCGAGCTCGTGCGCCGCGGCCTCGTCGCCACCCGCTGCGAGGCGCAGAGCGCCGTCCGCGACGGGTTGGTCTTGGTCTCGGGCCGGTCGGCGAGCAAGCCCTCCACCCTGGTCGACGCCGCCGCGCCGCTCGAGCTCGTGGGGGAGCCGCGACGCTTCGCATCCCGCGCCGGCGAGAAGTTGGAGGCCGCGCTCGAACGGTTCGCGATCGACGTGCGGGGTCGCGACGGCCTGGACGCGGGGGCGTCGACCGGCGGCTTCACGGACTGCCTGCTCCGTCGAGGCGCCTCACACGTGGTGGCGGTCGACGTCGGCTACGGGCAGCTCGCCTGGTTGCTCCGAACCGACCAACGCGTCACAGTCCTGGATCGAACAAACGTGCGCGACCTGCGGCCCGAGGACCTGCCCTACGCTCCCGGGATCGTGGTCGCCGACCTGTCGTTCATCTCGCTCCGCCTCGCGATCCCCGCGCTCGCCCGGGTCTCGTCGGGCGACGCCGATCTGGTCCTGTTGGTCAAGCCGCAGTTCGAGGTCGGTCGCGAGCGGTTGGGTTCGGGCGGCGTCGTCCGCGACCCGGACGCCTGGCGCGACGCGATCCTCGGCGTCGCGGAC
>DATEQE010000046.1:0-3523 GCA_035272825.1 Actinomycetota bacterium | reverse complement strand
GGGCCATACGCCGGCCTCGCCTTCTGGCTCTTCCTGACGCGCGACTGGGTCGACTGAACCCACACCCGGTCGAACCGCGAAGGGGTTGTCCCGCAGGCACACCGAGCGCATACTGCCTCGGGCCCCGGAGCCCCTGCTCCGCGGCCGAACGCAAGAGAACGAGCCAAGGAATGAGAAGGATCCGATGAGCGAACCGTTATGGCGCTCCCACGTCGTGCGCGGCGTCTGTGGGCCTACTGGCGCGCAGAGCAACGGACCCTGCGACAGGGTCTGGTCGCGCTCGCCCTCAGCACGCTGGCGGGGTTCGTCGCCGGGCTCACCCTCGCCCACATCACCGGGACGCTCCAGGAGCTGCCCGGCCTGATCGTCCTGATCCCGGCCGCGGTCGGGATGAAGGGGACGATCTTCGGGGCAATCGGCGCTCGGCTCGGCACCGCGAACGTCGCCGGCCTGCTCGAACCGACGCTGCGGCCCGGCGGCGTCCTGCAGCGGAACGTGTACGTCGCGGTCGTCACGACGTTTTCGTCCGCGCTGTGGCTCGCGGTCCTGTCGGTCCTCGCGTCCGCGGCGTTTGGCGAGCCGTCGATCCCGCTGTGGCAGCTCGCCACGATCTCGATCGTCGGCGGCGCGATCGGGTCGGCGCTGATCCTGATGATCACGCTGACGCTGTCGGTCCTGTCCTATCGGCGCGGCTGGGACCTCGACTCCGTCTCCACGCCCATGGTCACCGCGCTGGGCGACATGACCACGCTGCCGAGCCTGTTCCTCGCCACGTTCCTCCTGCGCTCGGACCTGGTGGCTATCCCGGCCGCCGTGATCTCGATCGGGGTGGCCGTGTACGCGGCCATCCGCTCCTACACGGTCGCCGATCGGGTGATCCGCAGGATCGTCGTCGAGATGACCGCGGTGATCCTGCTGACCCCGATCCTGGACATCCTGGCAGGAACGCTGCTGCGGGCTCGACAGGAACAGCTGGTGGCGGTGCCGGTGCTGCTGGCGTTGATCCCGCCCTTCGTCTCGCAGGCCGGCGCCCTCGGCGGCATCTTCACGTCTCGGACCGCCTCCAAGCTCCAGATCGGTGTCATCACGGCCCGGGGATTCCCCGAGATCCCCGCGCTGGTCGACGCGTCGATCGTGTCGGCGCTGTCGATCGCCGTGTTCACGATGGTCGGGGTGGTGGCGTACGCGCTCGGGGCGGCCACCGATCTGGTGGGCATGCCGTCGCTACCCGCCCTGGTGGGTGGGACGGTCCTCGCCGGTCTCATCGTGACCCCCATCACGCTGGTCGCGGGCTACTACCTCGCGATCGGGACCTTCCGATTCGGCCTGGACCCCGACGACCAGAGCGTGCCGATCATCACGAGCGTGATGGACCTCGCCGGCGTGGCCGTCGTTCTGTTCGTCATGACATCATTGGGGGTCCTACCGAATGGATGACCAACCCAGGAGCGTGAAGGACCTGCTCGTCGAGGCGAAGGACGCCTCCGAGCTGATGGTGGACCTCGCGTATGCCGCGGTGTTCTTCAACGAGGACAAGCTCGCTCGGGAGGTCGAGCGCCTCGAGGAGCGGATGAACGGCCACCTCCGCCGCCTGCGCGAGGTGGCGATGCTCGCCGCCCGAAGCCCCGAGGACGCGGAGGCGATGGCCGGCGTCCTGTGGATCGCTGGAGCCGTCGAGAAAATCGGGGACGCCGCGTCGGACATCGGGCGGGTCGTCGAGGCCCGCCTCGGGATCCCCGACGCGCTGCGGCGCGATCTCCGGCACGCGGACGAGATGACCGCACGGGTGAAGGTCCGAGCCTCGGCACCGGTGATCGGTCGTGCGCTGCGCGAGCTCTCGCTGCCGACCGAGACGGGCATGTGGGTTATGGCGATCCGCAGCGGGATCGAGTGGCAGTTCGACCCCGGCCCCGACGACGTGCTCTCGGAGGGCGACGTCCTGCTGGTACGGGGCCCGGAGGAAGGCGTGACGCTGCTGCGCGAGCTCGCCGGCGCCCCCCGACGGCCAGAACCCGAGGACGACGACGCGCCGCCGCTGTCCGAGCTCGACCGCGCGGTGGACATCCTGGTGGAGCTGAAGGACCTCTCCGAGGCGGCCGTCGGCCTGGCCTACTCCTCGATCCTGTTCAACAACCGCGCGCTGGCCGCCGAGGTCGGGGCGCTCGAGGCCCGGAGCGACACGTTGCACGACGAGCTCGAGTCGTGGGTGCTCCGCGCGGCGCCGGAGGCCCGCAACCCGGACGAGCTGCGGGGGCTGCTGCGGCTCGGGAGTGCGAGCGAGTCGATGTGCGACGCGGCGCGCGACCTCACCTGGTACGTCGAGCACGGCGAACCGCTCCACCCCGTCGTCCAGATCGCGCTCGAAGAGGCCGAGGAGATCTCCGCGGAGACCGTGGTCGACCCCGGGACCCCCGCCGACGGCAAGAGCTTGAAAGAGCTCCGGCTCGAGACCGAAACGGGGATGTTCGTGCTCGCCGTCCAGCGAGGCGCCCGGTGGATCTACCGGCCGCGTGGACCGTTCGTGCTGCGCGCCGGTGACCGGTTGATCGCCGTCGGACCCGAGGAGGGCGCCGAGGCGCTCGACGCGCTGTGCCGCGTGTCCGCTCCCACCGCGTCCTGAGACACGCGCGCGTCCTTGCCCGGTGCCGGTCACGGACCTAGCCTGCCTGCGTGGACGCGTTCGTCTACCTGCGGGTTCGTCCGGGCAAGGTCGAGGACGTGGTCGTCCAGCTCGAGAACGTGGGTGGCGTTCGCGCGGCGGTCGCGGTCGTGGGTGCCCGGGACGTCCTCGCGGCGGTGCAGGGTCCCGATCTGCTCGGCATCTCGGAGCAGGTCGTACGAGGGATCCGTCTGATCGAAGGCGTCGAGCGGACGATGACCGCGCCGGTCGTCCCCCGCCACGTCTCCACGTTGCCGGGCGAGGAGTGGACACGGACGCCGATCCCGATGCAGGAATCCGGACCGGCGTGCTTCGTGCACGTGAAGGCCTCGCCCGGCGCGGCTGCACGGGTCGCCGACACGATCGCCGGGGTCGAGGAGGTCTCGGCCGTCGCGATGATCGAGGGCGATCACGACCTGATCGTCGAGATCCCGTTCCCGTGGGAGCAAGCGGCACCGGTCATCGTGAACCGGCTCCTGCCGATCGACGGCATCGAGGACACGCGAACCCTGGTCGGGATCCTGTTCCCCGAACCCGACGAGGAGGATCGCGACCAGTTCTCCGCCTGGAGCTGACCTACCTCCTCCGCCGGTTCCGTGGCCGAGGTTCGTGTCAGACGCGGACGTCGGAGAACCGCAGATGTTCCTCGGTGAGGCGGAGCTCCTCGACCTCGGTCGCACCCTGCCCCGCCAGCCACGCGAGCAAGCGGTCGACGAGGCGTTCGGGCGCCGACGCCCCGCTCGTCAGGCCGACCACCTCGGCGCTGTCGATCCACGCCGGGTCGACCTCGGTCTCGTCGTCGACCAGGTAGGCCGGGGTCCCGAGGTCGCGGGCGACCTCGGCAAGGCGGTTGGAGTTCGACGA
>DATEQE010000045.1:0-5236 GCA_035272825.1 Actinomycetota bacterium | reverse complement strand
GCGGCCGGCGAGCTCGACCTTGCCCTGCAGCCCGTGCTTCTCGATCCGTTCGCGGAGCGAGTCCTCGTCGGGACCGTTGCCGACGAGCACCAGCCGAACCCCGGTCTTCACGTGCCGCATCGCCTCGACGACGAGCGCCTGACGCTTGAGACCCTCCAGCCGGCTCGGGAAGACGATCGCGTCGCCGTGAGAGCCCGGCTCCATCGGCAGCAGCGCCTCGACGATCGGCGAGGGGTGGTACAGGACGTCGCTCGACAGGCGGAGCGAGCTCCACAGGCGGTCTTGGACGTTCTTCGAGTTGGTGAAGATGCGCTTGGCCTCGCCGAGCGCGATCCGGTCGCTCTGCTGCACCATGTCGCGCACCTGCGGCCCCTCGATCTGCTTGCCGAGGTCGGCGAACTCCGGGTGGTCCCACAGCTCGTACGCCGTCCGGTGCTGGTGGATCAGCCACACCACCTTGCGCTCGTGCGGGACGAGGTAGGCCGGAAACTTCAGCGCGATGACCATGTCGATCGGCAGCCCGTTGGATTCGGACAGGTCGAGCGCGCGCCACACGGCCATCTGGTGCACGATCTCGGTCGCCGGATACCACTTGCCGGCGACCACGACCTCCTCCGCCTCGTGGCCGGCCTCGCGCAGGGCGGCGACGACCGACTCGGTGTGCGTCTCGGCTCCCCCGCGCACGAACGGCGTTTGGGGGTGGACGACCGCGATCCTCACTCGGCGTCCCCGAGCTTGGCCCGCAGCTCCTTCACCTCGGTCTCGAGCGCGACAACCCGATCGGCGAGCGCCGCCGTGAGTTCGCCGAACTCCGCGAGCAGGCGGTCGTTCCGGCGGCGCATCGGCCGGAGCAGTCGGAACTGGAGGACCTTCGTCTTGCGGCGCATGCGCGAGCCGGACCCGAGCTCGGGCTCACCCCGCGGGACCGCCTGTTTCTCGTCGGCCCGCATGAGCATCGCGAAGTCATGCAGCAGATCCCGAACCTCGGAGGTGTCCATCCGCGACCGCGCCGAGGCGTCCTCGGCCCAGTAGATCTCGCGTTCGAGCGCGCCCCGAGCGTCGTTCTCGCTGGTCATCGGGGGTGAGGGTAGCACCGGCTCACAGACCTCAATCGACCATCGATGTCATCGCCACAGTCATCGGCTCGACGCGTCGATTCGGCTAGTAGGCGATGCTTCGACCGTGCGTTCGGTTGACGAGGACGATGAACTCGGCGCTGCTGCTACCGCTCCCGAGCCACCTCGAAGTGCTTCACGTTCGGTTCGAATTCGAGCAGGAAGCGTTCGTCCTCGGGGTAATAGTGGGCGGCCTCCACGTCCTCCCCGGCGAACGCCTTCACGTCCTCGAGTGAGTCCCAGAACGACATGACGCCGAACTCCGCCTCGACACCGTCCAGGCGGCGGAGCACCATCACCCCGCGGTTGCCTTGAGTGGCGTGCAGCTCGGCCACCCCGCTCTCCTCCAGGTACGCGAGGTACGCGTCGTAGTCCTCCGCCTTCGTGCGTCCGGTCCATAGGCGTGCGATCACGATCCGCCTCCTCCCTCTGCCTACGGCCAGTATGGTGCGCGCGTGACCGAGCACCATGTCCTCGTGAACCGTGCGGGCTGGGACGCCGACGCGGACAACTGGGTCGAGCCCGGCCGAAAGTCCTGGGCGAGCGACGACATCAGCTGGGGCGCTTGGAGCGTGCCCGAATCCGACCTCCGCGTGCTCCCCGACGTCGACGGGCTCGATGTGATCGAGCTCGGGTGCGGCACGGCCTACTGGTCGGCCTGGCTCGCCCGCCGCGGCGCTCGGCCGGTCGGGCTCGACAACTCGACCCGGCAGCTCGCGACGGCCAGGGTGTTCCAAGAGGAGTTCGACCTGCGGTTCCCGCTCGTGCACGCCGATGCCGAACGGCCGCCGTTCCGCGACGGGACCTTCGACTTTGCGTTCTCCGAGTACGGTGCGGCGATCTGGTGCGATCCGTACCGCTGGATCCCGGAGGCGGGTCGCCTGCTCCGTCCGGGCGGATGGCTGATCTTCCTCGGCGGCCACCCCCTCGCACTGCTCTGCTATCCGAAAGCCGACGACTCGGCCCCCGTCGAGTTCACGCTGCATCGCGACTTCTTCGGGATGCATCGCACCGAGTGGCACGACGAGGACGGGAAGGTCGACGGCGTCGAGTTCCGCCTCCCCCACGGCGAGATGATCCGGCTCCTGCGTTCGAGCGGGTTCGAGATCGAGGACCTCGTCGAGATCCAGGTGCCCGAGGGAGCCACGACCACCCACGACGACATCGCCACGCCCGAGTGGGTCAAGCGCTACCCGCCCGAACAGATCTGGAAGGCGCGCAAGGGCCGACCCGCGCGTTAAGCGATCGTCCGGAGGTATCCGGCGGGCCGGTGTCCGCGACTCCTCTAGTCGTTGGGCGCCCAGATCGGGCCCATGCAGTCGTCGCGGAGCGGCAGGGGATCGGGCACTCGCGGCTCCTGCTCGAAGTCGAACGCCGACAGCATCGGCGTGGCCTGCTTGTCACGCTTCGTGAGCTGCGTCAGACCCCAATTGTCCTCGATGAACCGGAGCACGCTCGAGAACTCGCCGAGCTCGCCGCTGACGCGTCCCTGCCTCGAGTACGGGCTCAACACCAGCATCGGCACGCGGATCCCGAACCCGAAGTCGTCGACCTGCGGCGGCGGCACGTGGTCGTAGAAGCCACCGTAGTCGTCCCAGGTGAGGAAGATCGCCGTCGACGGCCACATCGGCGAGCGCATGATCGCGTCGATCACCTTCGTCGACCAGTTCTCGCCGTGGCAGAAGTTGTACTCGGGATGCTCGGACAGCTCGAAGCGCGGCGTGACCCACGTGACCGGCGGCAGCAGGCCCCCGCGGATGTCCTGCACGACCTCGTCGACCGGGAACATATGCGTCTGCCACCGGTCCTCGTGCATCCGGTAGCGACGGATCGCCGAGTACGCCGACCAGATGTAGCCCTTCTGGTCCTCGCTCGCCGCGTAGTAGGCCCACGGGATTCGCGCGCGGTTCAGCAGGTCGCCCTCGGTCAGGAAGTCGAAGCACGGAGGCACCTTCTTCATCCGGCCCTCGCTGTCGTAGACCTCGACCGTCTGCAGTGGCGGCGCGTCGCAGCCGAACGTGTTCGAGCCGTGCGTGAGGCTCGGCACGCGCCGCGGGTTGTCGTGCGCGCCGCCCGAGGTGGCCGCGATCGAGTAGAGGTGGTTCGGGAACGACGGTCCCTGCGCGCTCGCGAAGAAGTTGTCGAACAGCACGTTCTGGCGCGCCCAGTGCCAGTAGTTCGGCAGCTGGTCCTTGTGGAGCTGCGTGTAGGCCCATGGGGCGTGGTCGCCCTGCAGGAACCCGTCCATCTCGCCCTGGTCCCACGCCGCGAGCGCGCACGTGTAGCAGTGGGGCAGGTCGCCGGGCACCCGGCCGTCGGTCCCGCGCGTGAGCGTCCGCGGCTGCCCGAACGCCATCCCGGTCGAGACGCCGTTCGCGCCCGGGAACGTGCCGAAGAGGTGATCGAATGTCCGGTTCTCCTTGATCAGGAACACGACGTGCTTGATCGGCGTCGCGGTCTCGAGCGCGGTCGCGTCGAACGCGTCGGGGCTCCCGGTGGTGCTCACGCTCGGGCTCGGGGACGCGGGCGGTGAGTTCGTCGCCCGCGGCTCGGCTTCGCTCGCGCTGCACGCGGCGGCGATCAGCGCCAGACCCAGGACGGCGGCAACCCACGACAACGTACGCCGATGCAGGAGGGTCCACATGGATGCCCGGAGTCTATCCAGCGCCGGCCGAATGGCCGGCGGCGCTCCGGAGCACCTCGGCCGTCGCGCCGGCCGCCCGCGCCCACGAGAACGTCGCGAGACGCTCGCGGCCGGCGGCGACGAGCCGCTCGCGCAGGTCCGGGTCGCCGAAGAGCCGGACGAGACCCTCGCCGATCGCGTCGACGTCGTTCGGGTCGACCAGGAGAGCCGCCTCGCCGGCGACCTCGGGCAGCGAGGCCGCGGACGACGTCAGCACCGGGACGCCGGCCGAGAACCCCTCGAGCACCGGGAACCCGAACCCCTCGTACCGCGACGGGTACGCGAGCACCGTCGCGCCGGCCAGCAACGCACGCTTCTCCTCGTCCGAGACGTAGCCGGTGAGCACGACCCGCCGCCGAACGTCCTCGGGGAGGGCCTCGACCCGCGCGCGCACCGTCTCGGCGCTCTGCGGGGCCCAGTACGTTCGGCCGCCGGCGATCACGAGCCACGGCTCCGGGTCGTCGAGCCGCGCGAACGCGTCGACGAGCAGCTCCAGGTTCTTCCGCGGCTCGACCCCGCCGACGAACAGCGCGAACGGCCCCCCGATCCCGAATCCCGCCTTCACGCGCTCGAGTTCGTCGGTCCCTGGCGCCTCGAACGGGTCCGCCCCGTGTGGGATCACGTGCACGCGGCCCTCCTCCAGTCGGTGGCGCTGGAGCAGGTCGGCCTTCGCGCTCGCCGACGGCACGATCACACCGGCGCTGCGCCGCAGCCACCCGTCGAACCGCCGCCGCCACCGCTCGCCGAACCCCGGGCCCGCCTCGGGCATCACCTCGAACGCCAGGTCGTGGACGACCAGCACGACGGCGTCGCTGCGGGTCGGCGGTGGGAGGAAGTTCGTCGCGAGGAGCGCATCGAACCGCACCATCCCCTCGAGCCTGGGCACCTCGAGACGCCGCCACACGGGTTCGAGGACGCCGGGGATCCGGGACACGTGCTCGGTCAGGTTCGGCGCGCGCGGGAGGTCGGAGCCGCCGGTATGCGGGTGCCACGCCACCAGCTCGTCGGCCGGCATCGCCGCCGGCAGGCGCGACAGCATCCGCCGCGTGTAGTGGCCCACCCCGGTGGGTTCGGCATCGGAGGCGGGCCGAGCGTCGATCGCGATCCGCACGCGGGCAGTATCGTCGGTCGCCCGGGCGAGGCACGGGTCCGGTCGGCGGGCGAGGCACGGGTCCGGCCCGAACGCCCGAGCGGTAGCATCCGGGCGTGGACCGGATCAAGTATTCGGTCATGACGCGACTCGCTCCGTACCCCTCGCTCGTAGTGCCGCTGGCTCGGTTACGCGGCGAAGGCGAACTGGTCGACTCGCGGACTGACCTCCGGCAGGAGCGCAACGCCGCCGAGGCGTCGCCGAAGCTCCGGCACCGCGCCGAGCTGCTGCACTACTGGTTCACGCGGACCGAGGACGTGGGGCCCTCGTGACCTCGCTCATCTTCGG
>DATEQE010000044.1:0-4061 GCA_035272825.1 Actinomycetota bacterium | reverse complement strand
GGTCGAAGGCTCAGCAAGACGTCCTCCTGCCGGCGGTCGAGGAGGGGACGGTCACCCTGGTGGGCGCGACCACCGAGAACCCCTTCTTCTCCCTCGTCACGCCGTTGCTTTCGCGCTGCATCCTCCTGCAGCTCGAACCGCTGGCGCCGCAGGAGCTCCGCGCGTTGCTCGAGCACGCCCTGGCCGACGAGGACCGCGGCCTGGCCAAGCAGGGCGTCGAGGTCTCCGACGAGGCGTTCGAGCATCTCGTCGAGGTCGCCGGCGGCGACGCCCGGGTCGCGCTCACAGGCTTGGAGGCCGGGGTCCTTGCGGCGCGCTCGGCCGGGGAGGACTCGGTGACCCGCGAGCGCGCGGCCGACGCGGTCCAGAAGAAGGCGATCGTCTATGACCGACAGGGTGACGCGCACTACGACGTGATCTCGGCGTTCATCAAGAGCATCCGGGGGTCCGATCCGGACGCGGCCCTGTTCTGGCTCGCCCGGATGCTGGAGGCGGGCGAGGATGCCCGCTACATCGCCCGGCGGATGGTCGTGCACGCGAGCGAGGACATCGGCCTGGCCGATCCCCACGCGCTGATGATCGCCGTGGCGGCCGCGCAGGCCGTCGAGTACGTGGGGCTGCCCGAGGCCCAGCTCAACCTCGCGGAGGCCGCGATCTACTTGGCTCGCGCACCGAAGTCCAACAGCGTGATCGCCGCGCTCGGCCGGGCGCAGAAGGACGCGGCCTCATCCGACCCGGTGCCGCTCCACCTCAAGGAGCCCGGGCACCCGGGGTTGAAGAAGCTCGGATTCGGCAGGGGCTACAAGTACCCGCACGACTACCCCGGCCACCGGGTCGACCAGGAGTACCTGCCCGCGCGGTTCTCCGGGAACCGGTACTACGAGCCGTCCGGGGAGGGGGAGGAGACCGATCCGCTGCCCGACGGCGGCGCGCGGGAGACCCGGGACGGGACGGCGGAGGAGCCTCCCTCGGTATGATGCGCGGACCCGGAGCCCGCCGAGCGGGCCACGTTGTGAGCCACGGATGAAGGGGAGGGCGGGAACGTGGGCATGATCGCAGCGCTCGACGGAGGAGACGTCGCCCTCATCGTGCTCTCCGCCTTCTGGGGGCTGCTCGTCCTGTTCCTGTGCGTCGTCCTCATCAACACGTTCCGTGTGCTCGAGAGCACGAAGATCCTGATCGATGTGATGCGCGAGGAGACGGTGCCGTTGCTGCGGGAGGTGAAGGGCTCGCTCGAACGCACGAACCGCGAGCTCGACCGCGTCGACGTCGTGCTCGAGGCGACCGGGGAGATCGTCGGCCGGGTCCGGCGGATCTCGGGTCTGGTCGAGCAGGCCGTCTCTGGTCCGCTGGTCAAGCTGATCTCGCTTGGCGTGGGGCTCCGCAGGGCGACGAGCCGGTTCGGCGGCAGAGGAGGCAAGGGCGGCAAGAAAGGGACGGCGTGAGGCGGCTGTTCTGGGTCGCGCTCGGTCTGGGGGCCGGGGCGGCGAGCGCCATCCTCGCATCGAGGTTCGTCCGCAAGCAGACAGCGAAGGTCGCGCCGGCGAACCTCGCCCGCGAGGCACGGGGCGGCATGGTGGACCTCGCCAAACTCGTCTCGGACTCGCTCGCCGAGGGCAAGGCGGCGATGCAGCAGAAGGAAGACGAGCTCCGCTCGGAACTGCGATAGCCACCTTGGTCGAACCGCGCGAGCCCGCCGCGCGTACCTCGAGGACGAGATGCCCTGTTCGCAACCGATCGCCCCGCTCGTCCTCGGTCAGACGCTCGTCTGCGCGGTCCCGAACGTCGCTCGCCGGCATGGAGTCGATGATGCGACCGACCGCGAACGTTCCGACTCCCCGCTCCGACCTGTGGCGTCCGACGGTCACGCGCAGGCACGCGGCTAGACTGTGCCGCCATGGAGGGTGATCGGATCCGCGAGGAGTTCCTGCGCTTCTTCGAGGAGCGCGGGCACAAGCGCGTCCCGTCATCGTCGCTGATCCCGCCCTCCGAGTCCGGCCTGCTCCTGACGAACGCCGGCATGAACCAGTTCATCCCGTACTTCCTCGGCCACGCCCAGCCGCCGTTCCCGCGTGCCGTGACCGTCCAGAAGGTCTTCCGCGCGGTCGACATCGACCTCGTCGGACACACCGCGCGCCACTTGTCCCTGTTCGAGATGCTCGGGAACTTCTCGTTCGGCGACTACTTCAAGGCGGAGTCCTGCCGTTGGGGCTACGAGCTCGTCACCGAGGTCTACGGGATCGAGCCCGATCGGCTGTGGGTGACCGTGTTCCGGACCGACGACGAGGCGATCGGGATCTGGCGGGACATCGGGGTCCCGGCCGAGCGGATCGTTCGCCGCGGCGAGGAGGACAACTTCTGGTGGACGCACGCGGCCGGCCCCGCCGGACCCTGTTCGGAGATCTACGTGGACCGTGGACCGAAGTACGGGGCGGAAGGTGGACCCGAGGTCGACGAGGAGCGCCACATCGAGATCTGGAACCACGTGTTCATGCAGGACGAGGTCGACGATCACATGCGGATCGTGCGCGAGCTCCCCAACAAGAACATCGACACGGGTGCCAGCGTGGAGCGGCTGGCCGTCGTCCTGCAGGACGTGGACCACGCGTTCGGAACCGACCTGCTGCGGCCGCTCGTCGAGGTCGCCGAGTCGCTCTCGGGACGGCGGTTGGGGCAGGACGAGCGCGACGACGTCTCGCTCAAGGTGATCGGCGAGCACGGCCGAGCGACCACGTTCCTGATAGCCGACGGCGTGCAGCCCTCGAACGAGGGGCGGGGCTACCTCGTGCGCCGGATGCTCCGTCGCGTCGTCTCGCACGCGCGACGGCTCGGGATCGATCAGGAGGTCATGCCGGCGCTGGTCGCACGGACGGTTGAGCGGTTCGGGCACGTGTACCCGGAACTCGTCGAGAACCGGGCCTACGTCGAGCAGGTCGCGAGCTCGGAGGAGGGACGCTTCGCCGGCACCCTGAGGCAGGGGATGACCCTGTTCGAGACGGAGATCGCGAAGGCGGCCGGAGGCGAGCGGCTCCCCGGCGATGTGGTGTTCAAGCTTCACGACACGTTCGGCTTTCCGAAGGAACTCACGAGCGAGCTCGCCGCGGAGGCCGGGCTCGAGATCGACGACGAGCGGTTCGAGGCCCTCATGGAGGAGCAGCGCGAGCGCGCGAAGCGCTCGGCCAAGAACGTGCGCGTGGAGGAGGAGCTCTCCACGGTGGCCGGCGAGGCCGGCACGACCGAGTTCGTCGGGTACCAGACCCTCGAGTCCGACGGACGCCTGCTCGCGCTGATCGGGCCCGGCGGGAGGGAGCCGGTCGCGACCGAGGGCGAGGAGGTCCGCTTCGTCCTGGACAGGACGCCGTTCTACGCGGAGTCCGGCGGTCAGGTCGGCGACCAGGGCGTGGTCCGGGCGCCCGGCGGAACGATCGCGGTGACCGATGCGCAGTTCGGGCCGGGCGACATCATCGTGCACACCGGTGTCGTCCGGTCCGGCGAGATCCGCGAGGGCGAGGAGGTCCACGGCGAGGTCGACGCGGCACGACGCGAGGCGACCGCCCGGGCCCACACCGCGACGCACATCGTCCACTGGACCCTGCGCCACGTGCTGGGCGATCACGCGCGGCAGGCCGGGTCGCTCGTTGCGCCCGGCCGTCTCCGGTTCGACTTCCCACACCACTCGGCGGTCCCGCGCGACGTCCTGGAGGAGGCCGAGGAGTTGGCCAACCGTCGGCTGGCCGAGGACGGGCAGGTCACGATCTACGAGACGACGATGGACGAGGCCAAGAACCAGGGCGCGATCGCGTTGTTCGGCGAGAAGTACGGCGACTTCGTCCGGGTCGTGGAGGTGGGGGACTACTCGATCGAGCTCTGCGGAGGCACGCACGTCCACCACACGGGCGAGATCGCGCTCGTCCGTATCCTCCACGAGGCCTCGATCGGCGCCGGCATGCGGCGCGTGGAGGCGCTCGTCGGCCGCGATGCCCTGCGCGAGATCAACATGGAACGCGACCTCCTGTACGCGATCGCTCGCGAGCTCGGCACCGATCGGAAGGGCGCGCTCG
>DATEQE010000043.1:0-4511 GCA_035272825.1 Actinomycetota bacterium | reverse complement strand
AGCCCGCCGCCTCGTGCTGCGCCGCGAGCTCGAGGAGCGGCTCGAGGGAGCCCGCCGCCTCGTCGATGCCCTCGGACGTGTCACCGATGTCGGTGAAGCGCGTCGGCACCGTGTCGATCGTGAACGCGTCCGGATCGCACCCGGGGACCTCGTCCCATCGCAGCGGCGTCGAGACGCGCGCGTCCGGCGTCGGACGTGCCGAGTACTGCGACGCGACGGTGCGATCCTTTGCGTTCTGGTTGTAGTCGAGGAAGACGCCGTGGCGCTCCTCCTTCCACCAGCGGCTCGTCGCCAGGTCCGGAGCGCGGCGTTCGACCTCCCGGGCGACCGCGAGCGCCGCCCGCCGCACCTCGGGGAACGTCCAGCGGCGTTCGACCCGCGCGTACACGTGCATCCCGCGAGACCCCGAGGTCTTCGGCCACCCGACGAGACCGAAGTCCTCGAGCACCTCCTTGGTGACCATCGCGACGTCGCGGATCTGCGGCCACTCGATCCCCGGTATGGGGTCGAGATCGACGCGCAGCTCGTCGGGATGGTCGAGATCGTCCGAGCGCACCGGATGGGGGTTCAGGTCGATACACCCGAGGTTCACGATCCACACGAGCTGCGCGGCATCGCGGACCACGATCTCCTCCGCGGTGCGGCCCGAGGGGAAGCTGAGCTCAACCGTCTCGATCCAGTCGGGGCGCGATGCGGGCGCGCGCTTCTGGAAGAAGAACTCGCCCTCGGCGCCGTTCACGAACCGCTTCAACGCCATCGGGCGTCCGGCGATCCCGCGGAGCGCCCCCTCCGCGACGGCGAGGTAGAAGCGGACCAGCCCGAGCTTCGTGTGCCCGGTCGTCGGAAAGAACACCTTGTCCGGGTTCGAGACGGTCACCTCGCGGCCGGCGACCTCGAGGATCTCCTTGCGAGCGGGCATACCGACACGATAGGAGGGCGAGCGGAGCCCCGCGACCTGCGCGCGCCGAACCGGTATCCTGTACGCGTGGACTTCTACCGTACGAGAGAGGGCAAGACGCTCCGGATCGGGGAGTCCGACGACGGGATGCTGAGCGTCGAGATCCTGAAGGACGGTGCCTGGACCGCCGCCCCGCTCGGCATGATCGGCCTGCGACTCTCCCCGGAGACGCGCCGGTTGAAGGCGTCGGAGATCAAGACCCTTCCCAACTGAGCGACCCGCACCGAGGCTGCACCGCAAGGGTGTCGTTCGCCGAGCGGTCGAACGCGCTCGTCTAGCATCCGACGATGCGCATCCTCCTGTGGCACGGGTGGCTCCTCGAGGGTTCGGGGTCCAACGTCGCGACCGCGCGCGTGGCCGAGCGCTACCGCGCCGCCGGTCACGACGTGCTGCTGTTGTGCCAGGAGCAGCATCCCGAGCGGTACCCGTGGATCGACGCGTTCGGAGCGGTCGACGCCGACGGGCCGTCGGAGCTGACGGCGCAAGCCGTGCGAGGCGCGCCCGGGCGCTGCGTCGTGCTCCGACCTCGGATCGGCTCGATGATCCCCGTCTTCGTCGTCGACCGATACGAAGGATTCGACGAGGTCCGTCGGTTCGTCGACCTCTCGGATGACGACCTCGGTTCCTACCTGCGGGCGAACGTCGATGCGTTGGGTGCGGCCGCCGCGTGGCACGGGACGGAGATCACGTTCACGGGTCACGCGATCCCGGGTGCCGCGATCGGCAGACGCGCGCTCGGCGCGGGTCGGTACGTCGCGAAGATCCACGGCAGCGACATCGAGTACGCGGTGCGGATCCAGGAGCGGTACCGCGAGCTCGCGCGCGAGGGGCTCCAGGCGGCGCGCGCCGTCGTTGGCCCGACCGCCGACGTGCTCGCGCGTTGCTCGGCCCTGGTCCCGGGGATCGAAGAGCTCGCCCGGATCGTCCCGCCGGGCGTCGAGGTATCCGCGTTCCGCCCGCGACCGACACAGGAGGCGTTGCTGGAGGCGGCCGAGCTGCTCGACCGGGACCCGGATACCTCGCGGGGACGGCCGTCGTCGATCGACGAGCAGGTGGAGCGCGCCCTCGACGATCGGGAGGTCGGGGCGCTGGATGCGCTCGCAGAGAACTACGACCAGGCGGTGCCCGAGCCGGATGCGGCGGCGCGGCTCCGACAACTCGCCGGCACGAGTGGGCCGATCGTCGGGTACCTGGGCAAGCTGATCCCGCAGAAGGGCGTCGAGCTGATGCTCCAGGCGCACCGGACGGCGGACCACGAGGCGCACGCCCTGGTGGTCGGATTCGGCTCGTACCGCGAGTGGCTCGCCGCGCTCGCGATCGCGCTCGAGCGCGGCGACGCCGATGCGCTCGCGTGGCTGCGCCAGGTCCGCGAGATCCCAATCGAGGGCGGGCCCGATCCCGGTCCGCGGACGGGTGAGCGAGACGTGACGTTCACGGGCCGTCTCGATCACCGGTACGCCCCCGACGCGCTCGCCGCGATGGACGTGATGGTGGTGCCGTCGATCCTGCCCGAGGCGTTCGGGATGGTGGCCGCCGAGGGCGCGGCCGCCGGCGCGCTCCCGCTCGTCGCCCGCCACTCGGGCCTCGGCGAGGTCGGCGCGGCGCTCGAGGCCGCGATCGGCCGTCCGAGTCTGCTCACGTTCGAGCCGGGCCCTGGGGCAGTGGCGCGACTGGCGGCGGCGCTCGATCGCGTGCTCGAGCTCCCGGCCGCCGAGCGCGACGAGCTCCGCGGGACCGTGAGCGCTTTCGTCGGTCGCGAGTGGACCTGGGACCGAACCGCTACCGGGCTGCTCGCCGCCGCGGCCTAGACTCCCCGGATCGCCGAGCGCCCGCTGCCCCAACGTGAGCTGAACTTGTCCTCGAACTTGCCGTAGTCGATCTCGCGCATCACGCGCTTGAAACTGCGGCGGCGCCGATGTGTGCGCCCGTCACCGATCACCCCGAGAGCGTGACGCCGGCTATGGGTCGGGATCACGAGACTTGGCCAGACGGCGGAGTTCGGCGACCGCTCGTTCGAGTTCGCCTACCATCCGGTTGGGGAAGCCGCGGAAGGCGTTCGCCAACGCCGCGTAGTACCAGAGCGTCCCGTCGCGCTTGCCGCTGAAGCGTTCGAACACGGCGTTGCCGCTCTCGCGCACGTCTGCCAGGATCGACCGGGTGTTGTGAAGCTTGTCCGCGAGCGATACGCGGAGCGCGGGCGCGTCCCCGCCGCGCTCGACGCGTTCGCGGACGTGCATGACGTAGGCCTCCTTGCGTTCGCGCCACGGCGGCTTGGGATCGTCGTAGCTGTCCGTGCACGCGTCGACGATGTCACCGACCACATCGCCGAACCGCTCCCGGATGTCCTCGAGCCGCGGGCGGCCGCCCTGGTCCTCGACCGCATCGTGCAGGAGCGCGCCGATCACCTCGTCCTCGCTTTCGGCGCCGTTCTCCATGACCAGCGACGCGACGCCCAGCAGGTGCGTGAGATAGGGGATGCCGGTGCCCTTGCGGGTCTGCTTCGAGTGGATCCGGTTCGCGTACCCGACGGCGTGTTCGAACCGCTCCGTGAGCCGGAACCTCGGCCGGTCGGACACGATCGAACGCTACCGGAACTCAGGCGAGCGCGGCGAGCGCGTTCGGGACCGTGGCCTCGGGCGTCACCGGCGACCAGGCGCCGGCGATCCGGCCCTGCTCGTCCACGAGGAACGACGAGCGGATGAGTCCGACGGAGGTCCTGCCGCCTCGGACCTTCTCGCCCCAGGCGCCCCATGCCTCCGCCGTCGCGTGGTCCGGGTCCGAGAGCAACGGGAACCCGAGCTTGTACTTCTCGTCGAACGCGAGCTGCTTGTCGGGCAGGTCGGGCGAGATCCCGACGACCTCCGTGCCGATGCCGGCGAGGTCCTGCCGGTGATCTCGGAGGTCGCACGACTGGACGGTGCACCCGGGGGTGTCCGCCTCGGGGTAGAAGTAGACGAGGAGCTTCCTGCCGCGGTAGTCCTCGAGGCCTACGACGGAACCGTGCTGGTCTAGAAGCTCGAAGGGCGGCGCCGTGTCGCCGGGTTGCAACGTGGTCACGCTCCTACGGTACCCGCGGGGCGCGGTTGCGATGGGACCCCGTTCGAGCGCTCACCTCTGGCGATCCCCGATCTCCCACGCGTGATCGAGGACGTGCCACGTCACGCGCCGGACGAAGTACCGAGGTAGCCACCGCCTGCCGCCCCGCGGCCCGGGCGGCGGAGGACCGGCTCTCGCGGTGATCTCGACCGCCTCCAGGACCGCCGCGTGGGTGCGTTCGGCGAGGTCCTCCGCGCGTCCCGCCTCGACCTTCCGGCCCGCCCCGGAGGTAGCTGCCCTCCGCGTCCGCGACGTGGTCGACGATCTTCCTCAGGTCTCACCCGCCGCCGCGCGGGCCCTTCGCGAGCGTCGTGCCTCGAGCGCCGCCGCCCGCGGCGTCGAACGACCGCCAGCACGCCCGCAGGATAGAGCGGGAACGCCGCAGCTCGGCGTCGTCGATCGAACGCGCATCCGCCTTGGGTGCGATCGAGGGCGCGCCGAAGTCTGTGGTGGCATC
>DATEQE010000042.1:0-10055 GCA_035272825.1 Actinomycetota bacterium | reverse complement strand
TTTGGGTCGTGAACAGCGGCGGGCCGTCCGTCTCGCGGATCAGCCCCGAAACGAACACGGTGGTTGGAGAAGCGATCGAGGTGGGGAACGGCCCGGCGGGCATCGCGGCCGGCGAGGGTGCCGTGTGGGTTGCCAACCGGTTCGACGGAACGATCTCGCGCATCGACCCCGACACGAACGAGGTCAAGGAGATCCCGGTCGGGCCAGATCCTCGGGGGATCGCCGTCGGGTTCGGTGATGTGTGGGTGGCCCTGGGCGGTTCGAACCAGGTCGTGCGCGTCGACCCGGACACGAACTCGGTGACGCGGCCGATCGGCGTGGGCAACGCGCCGGTCTCGGTGGCCGTGAGTGCGGACGCCGCGTGGGTCGTGAACACCCTCGACGACACCGTCTCCCGCATCAACCCCGATACCGACTCGGTCGTGGACATGATCCCCGTCGGGGACGGCCCGTCGGGGATCGCGGTCGTGCAAGGAACGGTGTGGGTTGCGAACGAATGGGACGGCACGCTCTCCCAGATCGAGCCCGGTCAGACGTCGGCCCGTCCAATCGTGATCGGGAGCGTCCCGCAGGGGCTCGCGGGTGTGAACGGCGACCTCTGGGTCTCGGTCCGCGGGACGGCAACCTCGCATCGAGGAGGGACGCTGCGTCTGGTCACGCGCGTCCCACCGATTTCGCTTGATCCGGGGAACACCTATGACTCCGTCGCGTGGGAAGTGCTGCACCTGATCGGGGACGGCCTGGTCGCCTTCGAGCCGACCGGTGGGGACCCCGTCCCCGACCTTGCCACAGCCATACCGACACCGACCGACGGCGACCTGACCTACACGTTCCAGCTGCGGCGCGGGATCCGATACTCGAACGGCGAGGTCGTGGCGCCCGCCGACTTCCTCCGTGCATTCGAACGAGGGTGGCCTCTCAACCAGCGTGCTCACCAGGACCTCTACGGTGGGCTCGTCGGGGCCAAGGCGTGCGGGAAGGACCCTCCCACGTGCGACCTCTCCGAAGGCATCGTGACCGATGATGCCAGCGGGACGATCACGTTCCACCTGGTCGCCCCCGACCCCGAGTTCCTAGCCAAGCTCACGATCCCGTTCGCATTCCCCGTTCCGCCGTCCGTCCCGGATGAAGAGCAGGTGGCGGCGGGCGTTCCGGGCACGGGCCCCTACATGCTCGAAGCGCCGATGACGGACGAGGGATTCACGCTGGTCCGCAACCCCAACTTCCGCGCCTGGTCACCGGCGGCACGGCCCGATGGGTATGTAGACCGGATCGAGTGGCCCTTCGGGGTGGAACCGGAGGCGCAGGTCGAGGCCGTCGCCGCCGGAGTAGCCGACCTCGCGCGCAATCCGGCGGATGCTGCCGAGCGGCTCGAAGACCTCTTCGTGCGGTCACCGGCGCAGGTCCACACCTCTCCGGCAGCCTGGACTTTCTTCGCGGTGCTCGACACCCGCGCCCCGCCCTTCGACGACGTCGACGTGCGACAGGCAATGAACTTCGCGCTTGACCGGGATCGGATCGAGCAGATCTTCGGCGGCGAAGCCGCGGCACGAGCAACGTGCCAGCAACTCCCGCCGAACTTCCCCGGATACGAGCCCTACTGCCCATACACGTCGGACCCCGGGCCAGGAGGGGAGGGGTCGTGGACCGGGCCGGACATGGAGGAGGCTCGGAGGCTCGTCCGTCACTCCGGCACGGCCGGGTCACGGGTCCTGGTGAAGGTCCCCGCCTTCTTCTTCAAGCTTTCTGACGCTCAGGTCCGCGTCCTGGGGGACTACATGGTCGAGTTGCTCGACGACCTCGGATACGTCGGGAGCGTGGAACACGTCGCCGAGGACGAGGACTTCTACACGCCGGACCTCGAGTTCGACATGGTCGTCGACGCATGGATCATGGACTATCCGGCCGCCTCGAACTTCATCACCAACCGGTTCAAGTGCGACTCCTCGTTTACCCCATCGGCGCGCTTCTGCGACCCACGGATCGATGCCATGATCGACCGCGCGACGCAGACGCAGATCGACGATCCGGCCGCGGCCGGCCCCCTCTGGGCCGAGGTCGATCGGGCGATCGTCGACCAGGCCCCGTACGTGTGGCTCGTGAATCCGATCGCCGTCGAGTTCGTCTCCGAGCGAGTGGGCAACTACCAGTACAGCCAGCAGTGGGGCAGCCTGCTCGATCAGATGTGGGTTCGGTAACCCACGGCTCTCCGCCAGCTCGACGATTGTATGACCAGCGCGCGAGCCTCACCGGCTTGTCTGGTTACGCAGGAGGTCGGAGGCTAGTCCCCGGCGCTCAGCTGTCGCTTTGTGACGGAAGCGACATCGTCAGGATGCTGCCATTCAGATGGCGAACCCTCATGGGGTGCATCACGCAGCATCTTGGCCTTCTCGTTCACGTGTTCCCATTCACCTGGCTCCCGGACTCGACCGGGAGCTGCCTTCACGGTCGGGATCGGCCTGGACGCGGAGAGGCCGGGGGCGGTCGGAAGGGGTTACCGGGGCGGCGGCCGAACCTCTGCGCGGGTTCTGCGGGCAGGCGCCCACGGGCGCCAGGAGGAACCCTCCGCGTGGGAGTCGCCGAAAGCTGGTGGAGGTTGAGGTGCGGGTGTACAACCCTGCGCGGAGGTGCGATGGATCCACACGTCGGAACGGAGATCGCAGGCTTCCGCATCCAGTCGGTGCTGGCTCGCGGCGGGATGGGTGTCGTTTACATCGCGGAGCAGAGCTCGCCGAAGCGGAAGGTCGCACTCAAGCTCCTCGCTCCCGAGCTCGCCTCGGACCCCGCGTTCCGGCAACGGTTCATCCACGAGTCCGACGCCACCGCCTCCACGGAGCATCCGAACATCGTGCCGATCTACGCCGCTGGCGAGGCGAGCGGGCAGCTGTACATCGCGATGCGGTACGTGGAGGGGACCGATCTGCGAGCCCTCATCGACCAGGAGGGTGGGCTCCCGCTCGACCGCGTCGTCGGGATCGTGTCACAGGTCGCGGCGGCCCTCGACGCCGCCCACTCACGCGGGCTCGTGCACCGCGACGTGAAACCGGGCAACGTGCTTCTCGCGCAGGGGTCGGTCGGGCCGGACGTCGCGTACCTCTGCGACTTCGGGCTTATCCGGCGGACCGAGGTCCGGACCGGGGTCACCAAGACCGGGCAGTTCATGGGTTCGGTCGATTACTGCGCTCCCGAGCAGATCCGGGGTGAGAAGGTCGACGGCCGGGGCGACGTCTACTCGCTCGGGTGCTTGGCCTACGAGTGCCTTACCGGCGAGGCCCCGTTCCGCCGGGACACCGAGGTGGCCACGCTCTATGCACACCTGAACGAGCCGCCGCCTGTGCCGAGCTCCCGGCGCCCCGAGCTTCCGATCGCCCTGGACCCCGTGGTGGGCAAGGCCATGGCCAAGGACCCCGGCGAGCGCTACCAGACGGCCGGAGAGCTCGCCGCCGCCACGCGATCGGCCGCCGGAGGCGTGACGGCCGGAAGGGCGATCCCAGCACGGCGGCGGAGGCGCACGCCAAGGATCGCCGCCCTGGTGGGTCTTGCTCTCGTTGCGCTCGTCATCGGCGTCGTGGTTGCGACCCAAGGTGGCGGCGCGAAGCGACAGGAGCCGGCTCCGCCCGGGCCACCACCCAACTCGCTGGTCGAGATCGACGCGGAGAGCGGGGAGGTGTTGCAGACAGTTCCGCGGCTGCCGCTGCTACCCAGCAGCACAGAAGGCGGTCCCAAACCACGGCTCGCCGTCGGCGAAGGCGGGGCCTGGGTCCTTACAGGTCCAACTGTGGTCGACGTCGATCTGGGCTCCGGAGCGATCAACGGGGAGATCGACCTTCCCGCGACCGGCTTCTACGGAACCGGCATCGACGTAGCGTCGCGAACCGTCTGGGTCGGGACAGGAGTCAGTCTGGCACGCATCAACCCGGCGACCGGAGAACACCTCAAACCGGTCAGAGTGACAATGAGCGGCGTGCCGGTCGCCATGACCGGCGTCTCGAACGGAGAGGGAGCTGTTTGGGCCACCACGCTTCGGAATCAACTGGTCCAGGTGGAGCCGGCAACGGCGGAGGTGTTGGAGATCCTGACCCTCGAGGCGGGCACCGACGATGTCGCGGCTGGCGAGGACGGGGTGTGGGTCTTGGACAAGCTCCAGAGTCGGGTCCTTCACGTGGATCCCCTTTCGGGGCACGTGGTCGAGATCCCTCTCGGTGGCGATCTCCTACGGATCGCCGCGGGCGGAGGATCCGTCTGGGTGCTCGACAGCGCCGCAGGTGTCCTCATCCCCATCGATCCCGACACGGACACGCCGCGAGCGCCGATCAGGGTGGGCGACGCCCCGACCGACTTGGCCGTGGCAGAGAATGCGGTGTGGGTATCCGACCGGACTGGAGTCCTCTTCCGAGTCGATGCCCTGAACGGCAGGGTCACCCGATTCACGGTGGGAGCGGCTATCCAGGCGATCGCCGTCGACCGGGACACTGGCCACGTGTGGGCGGTGATCTGACCTCGTATCGCCTCCACTGCTGCCGGTGCATATCCAGCTCGGAGTTGAGCTCGACAGGGCTGATCGCTAGCGACCCTCGCATATATATGGAGGATTGCCGCTTGACTGCCGTCTACTGACGACCTCTGGGGCCGGTTTCATGACCCCCCCTAGTTGCAGGCATCGTTCTGCGTAGACAGGAGTCCTCGATCATGATCGGGCAGGTGGGCAGCTTGTCAACAAGTCGTGTGGCTGTCGCTTCGTAACGGAAGCGATACTTCTCGGTGCCGCAAGTTCAGCTCGTCACCGGCCTCATCCTCGCGTCGACCCGGACGGGAACCTGGTTGAGGGCGAGGGTAGCCATTTGTTGCTCCCAACGCTTCTGCTCATCTTGGTCGAGTGCGCGCTGAATCGCGGCGAGCTTCTCGGCAAGGATGAACTCATCGGCCGCGCGGCGGTCCTCCTCGGTGACGGTCGGACGCGTGCCGTCAGCCGCCTCGTCAATCTTGCGGGACCAGTAGGCGGGCGACCCCTTCAGCGCCTCGCGACGCTTCAGGTCAGCCGCCTCGTGGTCCACCGCGGTGGTGTGCCAGTTGACGTAGACCGGCGCGGTGCTGGTCGTCGTGGTCTTAGCGGAGACGGTGTAGGTCTCGGGATTCGCCCCTCGCAGAGCGGGACCTACCTCGATGAGGTCCACGGCGAGCAGTTCGTGTGCGCCGTCGGGGGCCGTGCGCTCGGACACGATGTCGTATGAGAACGACCAGTTTGTTACCCGCCGCTCCTTGAGGAGTCGGAAGATGTAGGCCGCCCGTGGATTGCCGGTCACGTCGAACTGCGTGGTCACCAGAAGGCCATCCGAGAGTTCTTTGGCCTCGGTCACGTATCCGATGTGTGACATTGGGTCCAGCCACTCGTGGCTCCACACGACGGGTATGCGCTCGCCAGACTTCCGCCAGCGGTCTAGCGAGGCCGTGAAGGCACCCGGCAATACGCGGTCCCCAACGAGGTCCACGTTCCCAAACACCGACACGACGGCGGTGACGACGCCTTGGTCGACGGCCTTCAGCCGGACGTAGTGACTGTCATACTCCTTGCGAACGATGGTCATTATCCTTCTCCTCGTAGTGCCTCTTCGACAGCGGCCTCTAGTTCAGGCGGCACGTCGAGCGGGCGGATGCGTAGGATGCCGTATTTGATACGTCGGCCCTCAGCGGCCGCTCGGGCGCATTTCTGCATAGCGGCAGAGTTGCCCGGCTGCTCGGACAGAGAGATGCTATATGACTCAAAGCGGCAAGTCGAACTGCACGTATCGCGCACCGGCCTTGATCGCGTCGGCGACCAGCCCGCGTTCGATCTGGATCGCGTGCGCGACGAACCCCTCGAGCGACCCGTAGCCGGAGGTCACGCCCGGCTTGTATGAGAACGGGTGGCCGAACAGCGATGGCGCGGGGAGCGTGACCTTGAAGGGATAGCCGTCGGCGATCGCGCTCATGAACGCCGCCTCGCGGGCGGCCGGCGAGTCGACGCGACGCACGCGCTCGACGATCTCGTGGACGCGCAGGGGTACGTCCTCCCCCCGCGCGTTGCGGAACGTCACGACGTTGTCGGTGCGGAAGCCTTCGACGGCGTCGTAGAACGAGTTCAGGAACATCCACCGCCGGAATTCGCCGTCGCTGACCACGTCAAGCCCGAGATCGACCTGGCGCCGGACCGCATCGCGTATCGCCTTGTCCTCCAGCGCACGCAACTGCGTCCGATCCTTCCGGCGCTCGTCACCGAGGACGGCCGAATGACCTTCGGCGTAGAACTCCTCCACCGCATGTGGGAGCGATGTCGGTCGCAGCAGGGACCCCACCACCTCGGCTCGCGCGGGTCGCCGCGGCTTCAAGGAACATCCCATCGCACCCAGGTCGAGTCGGGAGCCCGGAACTCCCACCCGGAGAGCGTCGCCGGGCGTTCGGGGTCGAGTCGTAGACCTGGAAGGCGATCGAGCAGGATCTCGAGCGAGACGCGCGCGAGGTGCCGCCCGAACCACGCCCCCAGACAGAAGTGGTTCCCCACTGCGAACGCGAGGTGGGCGCCCTCCTTGCGATGGACGTCGAACCGGTCGGGGTCGGTGAACCGCCGGGGGTCGCGGTTCGCGCTCGAGAGCACCGCGCCGATCAGCGCCCCTTCCTCGAGCTTCATGCTGGCGAGCTCGGTGGTCTCGGTCGTCTGCCTCGTCGACGTCCCGACCGGTCCCGCCCACCGGAGGGTCTCCTCGACCGCGGGCTTGATCAGCGCTCGGTTCGCTCGAACCTCCTCGAGCTGCGCGGGGTTCGAGCCGAGCGCGTGGATCACGAGTGCGATCACGTCGCGAGGCTCCTGCAGACCACCCGAGAGCATCAGCTTGGTGTTCGCGACGATCTCCTCGCGCGTCATCCGGTCGCCGTCCTGGTCGTGGTGGAGCATCGCCGAGAGCACGGACCCATCGGGGTCGCCCTCGAGGCGGTCCAGGACGCGCTCGATCACCTCGGACAGAGACGCGCTCGCCTCGTCCGCGGGCGCCTGCTTCGCGGGATCGCCCTCGAAGTTCGCGAGCCCCAGCATCAGGCCCTGGTTCCAGCGCAGGAGGTCCTCCCACTCGACCTCGTCGAGCCCGAGCATGAACCGGAGCGACCGAACGCTCATCGGGTCGGCGAACTCGGTGAACAGGTCGGCCTCGCCTCGGCCCTCGAACCCGTCGATCAGCTCGTTCGCGAGCGCCGGGATCATCCCCTTCGTCCGCTCCTCGACGTCGCGGGGGCGGAACGGCGGCTCGACGACTCGGCGGATCCGCTGCTGATCCGGCCCCTCGGAGCCGAGCATGTTCACGCCCATCGTCCGATTCAGGGTCGAGGGGTCGGTCGCGGCGGTGAACACCTCGGGCGACAGGTCGACCGTCCGGACGTCGTCGTACCGCGTGACGAGCCACAGCTGGACCGCCGGCACCCACGTGACCGGTTCCTCGTCGCGCAGGCGCGCGTAGATCGGGTAGGGGTCCCGCTCGAGCTCCTCGAGGGTGATCCGCTCGCCGAACGTCATCCGTGCTTCCCCGGCTCCCACCCGTGGGGGCCGATCGTCCGGCCGGCGAACACGGTGGGGATCTCCTCGAGGTCGGTGGCCATCGAGTCGTTCCAGCGGTTCAGGAAACCGAACAGGCCGACGACCGCCAGGATCTCGACGATCTCGCCGTCGTCCCAGTGCCGGCGGAGGTCCTGGAAGTGCCCGGGCGTCACGGCGTTGGGGACGACGCTCGCGTCGCGCGCGAAGCGCAGCGCCGCGCGCTCGGCCTCCGAGTAGCGCGGCGAGCGTTCGAAGTCCCAGATCTCCGCGATCTTGTCCTCGTCGACCCCGCGCATCTTCGCGTCCACGGTCTCGTGCGCCTGGCAGTAGCGGCAGCCGGCGGCGGTGCTCGCCACGATCGCGACGAGCGGCTTCAGCCCGACCGGGACCATCCCGGTCCTCCAGATCCGGGTGATCAGCTCGCTGAACGCGCGGAGGATCTCGGGGCGGCGCGCCATCGTGAACAGGCTGTTCGGGACGAACGACATCGTGTCGTCGTAGAGGCGGAAGAGCTCCTCGAGCTCCGGATGGTCCTCACGCCGCAGCGGCTGCATGTTCGCCACGCACCGACCTCCCCTGCGCTCGCTGGCGCCGGTAGGGCAGACTATGCCCCATCGCAGGAGGCGAGATGCGGCTCGAGGGCAAGGTGGCGATCGTGAGCGGCGGCGGGACCGGCATCGGGGCGGCCGCGGCTCGACGCTTCTCCCGGGAAGGGGCGAAGGTGGTCGTCACCGGCCGCCGCGCCGAACCGCTCGAGGAGGTCGCCGCCGAGACCGGATGCCGCGTCGTCGCCGGCGACACGGCGGACGACGAGCACGTACGGGCGGCGGTCGCCACCGCGGTCGACGCGTTCGGCGGTCTCGACATCGTGGTCGCGAACGCCGGTCTGGGGTTCGGCGGCGCGGCGGCGAACGTCGACGACGAGCGATGGGACCGGACGCTCGACGTGAACGTGAGCGGCGCGTTCCGGCTCGCGCGGGCCGCGATCCCCGCGCTGATCGAACGGGGAGGCGGCTCGATCGTCCTGGTCTCGAGCGTGAACGCGTTCGTGAGCGGCACCGAGAGCGCGGCCTACGGGACGTCCAAGGCGGCCATGAACGGGCTCGCGCGCTCGATCGCCGTCGACTACGGGCCGCGCGGCGTCCGGGCGAACGCCGTCTGTCCGGGCTGGGTGATGACCGAGATGGGCGATCGCGCGATGCAGACCCTCGTGACCGAACGCGGGATCTCGCTCGACGAGGCGTACGCCCTCGTGACCAAGTACACACCGCTCCGTCGACCGGCCACCGCCGACGAGATCGCGGCGTGCTGTCTATTCCTCGCGAGCGACGAGTCGTCGATCGTCACCGGAACCTCGCTCGTGGCCGACGGCGGCGGGCTCGCGATGGACCTCACCGAGGTCGCGTACCAACAGGAGCGTCCGTGAGCTTCGACCATTCGGGACGGATCGCGATGATCACCGGAGCCGGTTCGGGCATCGGCCGCGCCACCGCGCTCCGGCTCGCGTCGCAGGGCGCGGCGGTGGCTGTCGTCGACATACGGCTCGACGCAGCCGAGGAGACGGTTGCGGCGATCGCCGACGGCGGCGGGACCGGCGTGGCGTTCGACGCGGACGTTCGGGACCGTTCCGAGATCGAGAGCGCGCGCGACGGCGCGGTGAACGCGTTCGGGCACCTCGACTACCTCGTGAACAACGCCGGCTTGGTCAGGATGTCGCCGCTGGACGAGCTCGCCGAGGACGAGTGGGATCTCGTGCTCGACACGAACCTGAAGGGGATGTACCTGGTGACGCAGGCGATCGCGCCCGTGATCGCGGGCGCGGGCGGCGGCGCGATCGTGAACCTCGCGACGATCGAGTCCGAGGTCGTGGTCGCCTCCACCGGCCACCCGCAGGTGCACTACAACGCGTCGAAGGGCGGCGTGAAGATGCTCACGAAGGCGCTCGCGGTCGAGCTCGCCGACCGCAACATCCGGGTGAACGCGGTCGAGCCCGGGGCGATCGCGACCTCGTTCATCCCCGGCGGAGACATCCGGTCGCCCGAGGCATGGGCGTCCATGAAGGACCGGCTCCTGGTCCCACGCGTGGGCGAACCCGAGGACGTCGCCGCGGCCATCTCGTTCCTGCTCTCGGACGACGCCTCGTACATCACGGGAGCCATGCTGCCCGTCGACGGGGGGTGGCTCACTCGGTGACGCTCGACCTCTCGGACCTGGACGGCTTCGCGACCGTGATCGTGACGTCGGCCGACGTCACGGGCCGGCCGGTCGGCAAGCGCGTGTCGGTCGACGTCTTCCGCCGGGTCGTTCACGAGGGGATCCCGCTCAGCTCCTGCGTCCTCGGGTGGGACGTCGACCAGTGGCCCGGGCCGGTCCAGGAGTACACCGGGCACCACACGGGTTGGCACGACGTCCGGCTGGTGCCGGATCTCGGAACGCTGCGACCGGCCGCCTGGCTCGAATGCACGGCGATCTGCCTCGCCGATTTCGTCGAGAT
>DATEQE010000041.1:0-8165 GCA_035272825.1 Actinomycetota bacterium | reverse complement strand
AGGATGATCGTGACGCCGTAGTTGGGGATGAGGTCGTAGATCTGGGCGACCACCCAGCCGAGCGCGTTGAGCAACGCCTGCCACGGGGCGAGCGCGATCATCGGCCAGGCTCCGCGTGTATGACGGCGTCATATCCTGTGGATCGAGCCGGCGCGGGCACGTGATCGACGCCGCCGGCCGTGAACGGGCCGCACCGCGCGATCCTCCAGGCCGCCATGAGGGTGCCGCGCATCGCCCCGTGCAGCCGGATCGCGTCCTCGGCGTAGCGCGAACAGGTGGGGTAGAAACGACACTGCCCGCCGAGCCATCCGGACAACGTGAGGCGGTACAGCCTGATGAGGCCGAGCAACGCGAGCCGCGCCGGCGCCCCCGCCTTCCAGGCGACGCGGTGCACGTGGCTCACGTCCGGATCACCTGCGCGCGCGAGAGCAACTCCGCAACCTCCGTCACCAGTTCCTGCATCCGGGCTCCGACGATCGCGGCCCTTGCGACCACGACGACGTCGTATCCGTCTTCCACCTCGTCAGCGAGCTCGCGCCACGCGGCCCGGAGGATCCGCCGGGCCCGGTTGCGGAGCACCGCGCCACCGATCCGGCGGCCGGCAACGAACGCTGCAGACCCCGCCCCGGGGGCGACAAACACTACCACCCGTTCTCCGTGAAATGCCTGGCCGGAGGACAGGGTTCGGGCGACCCGATCCGCGCTCGTCGACGTACCTACGCGGACAGCCGCGTCCGGCCCTTCGCGCGCCGTCGCGCCAGGATCGACCGGCCCGCCCGCGTCCGCATCCGTACGCGGAACCCGTGCTTGCGGTGACGGCGGCGGTTGTTCGGTTGGTAGGTTCGCTTGGACATCGTGATCTTCCTCGTCGTCGCGCTCGAACGAGGTGCGTTCGGGCGGTTCGCGCAGTATAGCGGAGGCCTTCCACGCCGGCCCGGTCGCCGGAGACCTGCTTCGTCGGGCTCGATGCACGAGAAAGTGTGACAAGAGGCCCCCCCGACGGGGCGGTGGGGAAAACCGCGGTGCTATAGTCCGGCCTCGTTCCCCGGGGGCGTCGATCCTCACCACGAGACGCCATCTCTTCCCCCCAAGAGTTTCCACAACTGTGGAAAGGCGCTGTGGATAGCTATGGCGATCGCATCGTTCGAGGAAGCCGCTGAACGGACCTGGGCGCACGTCGTCGAGCGCGCACAGGAAGAGCTCACGGAGAGCTCGTTCTCGATGTGGTTCGGAGGCGTTCGCGCCACGAGCCTGCGCGACGGGGTGCTCGAGGTCGTCGCGCCCTCCGAGTATGTGCGCGACTGGCTTGCCAAGCACTACGTCGGGTTGATTCAGGACGCGGCGGCCGAGGCGGTCGGCCTCCCCGTCACGATCGAGCTGGAGTCGGCACCCCCCGAAGAGGTTGCACCGCAACGTGAACCGCCGGATCCGCCCGAACACAAGCCGATGGCGGAGCGGGCGGTGTTCGGCGCACCGGGCCTGCCCTTTCCGAACTACACCTTCGAGACCTTCGTCGCGGGGCCGTCGAATCGGTTCGCGCACGCCGCGGCGATGGCGGTCGCCGACACGCCGCCGTCCAAGGCCTACAACCCGCTGTTCATCTACGGCGGCGTGGGGCTCGGCAAGACCCACCTGCTCGTCGCGATCGGGCATCAGATGTTCGGGCTGTCCCCGCGTCTGCGCGTCAAATACGTGACGAGCGAGAGCTTCATGGCCGAGTTCATCAAGGCGGTGCGCGAACGACAGGGCTACCAGTTCGCCGCGCGGTACCGCGACATCGACGTGCTCCTCGTCGACGACATCCAGTTCCTCGCCAAGCGCGAGGAGACGCAGACCGAGTTCTTCCACACGTTCAACGCGCTGCACCAGAAGGACCGCCAGATCGTGATCGCCTCGGACCGCCCGCCGCAGGAGCTCGGCATGGAGGAACGCCTCCAGTCGCGGTTCCGCCTCGGCCTGTGCGTCGACGTCCAGCCACCCGACCTGGAGACCCGCATCGCGATCCTTCAGCTGAAGGCCCAGCGCGACGAGCTCCATGTCCCCGACGACGTGATCGAGTTCATCGCCAACACGTTCGACCAGAACATCCGCGAGCTCGAGGGCGCACTGGTGCGGGTGGTGGCGTGGGGCGACCTCACCGGCCAGCCGATCACCAGCGAGCTCGCCGAGCAGGCGCTCGAGGACCTCCTGCCCCAGGCGGAGGCCGAGATCCCGCCCGAGTTGATCCTGGAAGAGAGCGCGCGCTACTTCGGGCTGTCGGTCCAGGACCTGATCTCGCCGAACCGCTCCCGTCCGCTCACCACCGCGCGACACGTCGCGATGTACCTCATGCGCGAGTGCAGCGGGCAGTCGCTGGTGAAGATCGGCGATACGTTCGGCGGCCGCGACCACACGACGGCGCGCCACGGGATCTTGAAGGTCGAGAAGGACATGCGGGCGCGGACGGCCACCTACCGTCAAGTCCAGGATCTGTCCCGCATCATCCGCGGCCGGGCCCGGGCCGGATGAGCGCCCTCCCGAGCCGTGGGGACGGCCCTGTGGGGAACGCGGGTGGCACCGGGGACAGGGCCAGGCGGAGCTCGAGCGGGTCCACCGATTCCCCCAGCCGGTCCACATGTCCCACGGGCCCGCTACGCTCGGGGAATGGGCTGGTATCCCCGTTTTCCCCAGCCCCTACTGCTACTGAAAGAAGGAAGAGATGAAGCAAGAAGCAGTCAGGAGGTGGACACGTGAAGTTCCGGTGTGACCGCGATGCGCTGTCCGAGGCGCTGCAGACGGTCCAACGCGGCGTCTCGTCGAGGCCGGGGATCCCGGCCCTCACCGGGGTCCTGATCGAGGCTTCGTCCGAGGGCGCGTTGACGCTCACCACGACGGACCTGGAGGTCTCGGCCCAGCTGTCGATCGACGTGCAGGTGGGGGAGCCGGGGATCTCGCTCGTCCCGGCGCGGTTGCTCGCGGACACCGTGAAGAGCCTGTCGGACGCCCCCGTCGAGTTCGAGACCGATCAGTCGCAGGCCCGGATCCGGTGCGCGGCGTACGAGGGTTCCCTTCGGCTGCTGCCGGCCGAGGACTTCCCGGCCCTGCAGCCACCGTCGGGGACACGGATCGTGGCCGAGGCACCCCGGTTCGCGGAGGCGGTCGGACAGGTGGCCAGGGCGGCCTCGCGCGACGAGGCAAGGCCGGTGCTGACTGGGATCCTGCTCGAGGTGAGCCGCGAGGGCGTGACGCTGGTCGCGACCGACTCGTACCGGCTCGCCGTTCGCGACCTGGTGGCGACGGCCGCCGGCGAGGCGCGGGCGATCGTCCCCGAGCGCGCCCTGTCGGAGGCCGGCCGGGCCGCGCAGGCCGTCGAGAAGGTCGAGGTCGAGGTGTTCATCGACGAGAGCCAGGTCTCGTTCCAGATCGGGCCGCTCATGCTCACGTCGCGGCTGATCGAGGGCGAGTTCCCGAACTACCGCCAGCTCCTGCCCGAGCAGTACGAGAGCCGCCTCACGGTCTCGCGGCAGCAGCTGATCGATGCGGTGCGAAGGGTCGGGCTGCTCGCCCGCGACACGTCGCCGGTCCGGCTCGAGTTCAACGCGCTCGGCGTGAAGCTCTCGTCGTCCTCGCCGGATCTCGGCCAGGCCGTCGAGGCGGTGGAGGCCCGGTACGAGGGCGAGGACATCACGGCGGCGTTCAACCCGAACTACCTCGCGGACGGCCTCGCCGCCGCGTCGGGCGAATCCGTGCGGCTCGAGGTGCGGGACGGCCTGAAGCCGGGGATCGTCCGTGGCGAGTCGGACGAGTTCACGTACCTCGTGATGCCGGTGAGGCTGCCGACGCCGGTCGGTTGACGACGGGGTGCGGCTCGCGTGGGTCGAACTCCGGGACTTCCGCAACCACGTCGAGACGCGCCTGGACGACCTCCCCGACGTGCTGATCACGGTCGCGGGCCCGAACGGCGAGGGCAAGACCAACCTGCTCGAGGGGATCGCCTTCCTGTTCTTCCTCCAGTCGCCGCGCACGTCGTCCACGGAACCGGTGGTCCGCCGCGATGCGGACGGCCCCGCGTACGCGCGAGGCGAGATCATCACCGAGGAGGCCGGCAAGGTGCTGGTCGAGGTCGAGATCCCCGGACGAGGAGCCAACCGCGTCCAGGTGAACCGATCGACGGTGCGGCGCAAGCGGGACCTGCGGCGGCAGGTTCGCGCGGTGTATTTCGGTCCGGACGACCTCGTGATCGTGATCGGGGACCCGTCCAAGCGACGCGACTTCCTCGACGAGGCGATCCGGTCGCTGTGGCCGCTCAAGGAGTCCGCGATGACGGCCTACGAACGCACGCTGCGACAGCGCAACCGGTTGCTCAAGGAATGGGAGGGACGTGGGAAACCGACCGGGCTGGAGGCCTGGGACGCCGAGCTGGTCAAGAATGGGAGCGCACTGGTCCGGCTCCGCGCCGAGGCAGCGGCCCGGCTCGCCCCCTCGGCGGAGGAGGAGTACCGCCACCTCGCCGGGTACGGACTCGCCTGCGAGTACGCTCCGAACGTGACCGGGGAGCCGCTCGAGGAGGCGTTCGAACGCCGGCTGGCCGAACGCCGGAGCGACGAGCTGATCCGGCGGACCACCCTGGTCGGCCCCCATCGCGACGACCTGACGCTGGCGGTCCGGGACCTCGGCGCCCGGAGCTTCGCGAGCCACGGGGAGGCCTGGGCGGCGGCGTTGTGCCTGCGGCTCGGCCTTGCGAGCGCCGTCGCGGACGAGGTCCGGGAACGCCCGGTCCTGCTCCTGGACGACCCCTTCTCGGCCCTCGACCCGCGCCGGCAGCGGCTGGTCGGAGAACGGCTCGCGGACCGCGGACAGGTCCTCGTCAGCGTGGCCGACGACGCCCACGTGCCCGAACCTTCGTCGCTCGTCCTCGACGTGTCGGCCGGGACCGTCGCTGCCCGAGGGGCGTGATCGGGATGCCGCACTCGAAGGGGTTCGCGCACCGCAAGGACGAGCGGACCCTGAAGGCAACCAGGATCGGCGACGTCGTCGACGGCCTGCTGCGCGAGCGGACGTTCGCGCGAGGCATGCCGATCGGCCAGCTCGCGTCCGATTGGGCGTCGGTGGTGGGCCCCCGGTTGGCCGCGGAGTCCGCCCCGGTGAGCCTCGAACGCGGCGTCCTGGTGGTCGCCGCGACCACCGGACCCTGGGGCGCGCAGGTTCGGTTCCTGGCCGAACAGATCCGCGAACGCGCCCAGACGGCGATCGGCCCCGGGAGCGTCGCCAAGGTGCAGGTGGTCGTGCGCGCCGACCCGCGGAAAGGCTTGTAGCGCAAGGCGTTCATGGCCACGCGCCGCGCCTCGGATGGGGCGTCGAAATGCGTTCGGCGTCACCCCCGATTGGTAGAATCCAGGGTGTACCACCGCGGTTCCGTCGGCCCCCGAGACGCGTCGTCTCGAGTCCGGCGCGCCCGCGTTCCATGACGGAGGTGAAGTGGCAAGTACGGGGACCAAGCGGGCGACGGCGACCAAGCCCGGACAGTACGGATCGGCGGATATCCAGGTCCTCGAAGGCGTCGAGCACGTTCGGCTCCGCCCCGGGATGTACATCGGCACCACGTCGAGCAGGGGTCTGCACCACCTCGTGTACGAGGTGGTCGACAACTCGATCGACGAGGCGATGGCCGGTCACTGCGACCGGATCACGGTGCGCCTTCTCAAGGGAGGCGGCGTCGAGGTCGAGGACAACGGGCGCGGCATCCCCATCAAGCCGATCCCCAAGGCCAAGGACCGGCGGCCGGCCGTGGAGGTCGTCCTCACGACCCTGAACGCCGGGGGCAAGTTCGGCGGCGAGGGCTATCGGATCTCGGGTGGGCTCCATGGTGTGGGGGTGTCCGTGGTGAACGCCCTGTCGGAGAAGCTGGTCGTCCAGGTGATGCGCGAGGGCGGCTCGTGGACGCAGACCTATGCGCGCGGCAAGGCGACCACCAAGCTCACCAGGGGCAAGGCGACTCGCAAGACCGGCGCGATCATCACGTTCTGGCCCGACCCGGAGATCTTCGTCGAGGGCGTCGAGTTCGATAGCCGGATGCTCGCGGAGCGCCTCCAGGAGCACGCCTTCCTCACCAAGGGCGTCGAGATCCAGCTGATCGACGAGCGGGAGGGCAAGCCGGAGAAGCAGGTGTTCAAGGCGTCGGGCGGCATCGCCGACTTCGTGAAGCACCTCGCCACCGGGAAGGAGACGATCCATACCAGGATCATCTCGATGGAGGCGCGCGAGGCCGAGGCGGAGGCCGATGTTGCCCTGCAATGGACCACCGGCTACTCGGAGTCGATCCACTCCTTCGCGAACACGATCAACACCCACGAGGGCGGCATGCACGAGGAGGGCCTCAAGAAGGCGCTCACCAATGTGGTCAATCGGTACGCACGCAACAAGGGACTGCTGAAGGACAAGGAGGACAACCTTCTCGGCGAGGACGTGCGCGAGGGGCTGATCGCGATCGTGAGCGTGCGCCTGCGCGAACCGCAGTTCGAGGGTCAGACCAAGACCAAGCTCGGTAACACGACGATGCGTTCGCTCGTCGAGACGACCGTCAACGAGCACCTCATGACGTGGCTCGAGGAGCACCCCGGCGACGCCAAGCGGATCGTCACGAAGTCCTCCCAGGCCGCGAAGGCCCGGCTGGCGGCCAAGCAGGCCCGCGACCTGACCCGGCGCAAGTCGTTCCTGGAGGGCGGTGGGCTGCCCGGCAAGCTGGCCGACTGCCAGCTAACCGACCCGAGTGCCACCGAGCTGTTCATCGTCGAGGGCGATTCGGCGGGGGGTTCGGCCAAGCAGGCCCGCGACCCGGCAACCCAGGCGATCCTCCCGATCCGCGGCAAGATCCTGAACGTCGAGAAGTCGCGGCTCCACAAGATCCTCGAGAACGCCGAGATCCAGGCGCTGATCACGGCGATCGGCACCGGCGTGGGGGACGAGGAGTTCGACGTCGCGAAGACGCGCTACCACAAGATCGTGTTGATGGCGGATGCCGATGTGGACGGCGCGCACATCCAGACCCTGTTGCTGACGTTCCTGTTCCGGTACATGCGCGAGCTGATCGACGCCGGCTACGTGTATCTGGCCAAGCCCCCGCTGTACCTGCTGAAGGAGGGCAAGCAGGAGCTGTACTTCTACACGGAGCGCGAGTGGGACGCGTACCGCAAGGACGTCGACGGCCAGCGCAAGCTGGAGCCGCAGCGGTTCAAGGGTCTCGGCGAGATGGACGCAGCGCAGCTGTGGGAGACGACGATGAACCCCGAGCAGCGGACGCTGCTGCGGGTCACGCTCGAGGATGCGGCCACGGCCGACCGGCTCTTCAGCATCCTCATGGGTGAGGACGTCGCCTCCCGCAAGGAGTGGATCGAGGACAACGCGGCAGACGTGCAGAACCTGGACGTCTAGGCCGAACGATCGGGGAGGTTCGGTGGCGCAGGAATCCATGCTCGGCGGGCGGGTCGAGGACGTCCAGCTCGAGGACCAGATCCAGACCTCGTACCTGGACTACTCGATGTCCGTCATCGTGGGGCGCGCGCTGCCCGACGTCCGGGATGGGTTGAAGCCGGTCCATCGCCGGATCCTGTGGTCGATGTTCGAGCAGGGTTTGCGTCCGGACCGCCCCTACCGCAAGTCGGCCAACGTGGTCGGCGGCGTGATGAGCAAGTACCACCCGCACGGCGACCTGGCGATCTACGACGCGTTGGTCCGGATGGCGCAGGACTTCTCGCTGCGCGCCCCACTCGTCGACGGTCACGGGAACTTCGGGTCGGTCGACGGCGACCCGCCGGCGGCCCAGCGCTACACGGAGGCACGGCTCGCACCGATCGCGCTCGAGCTGCTGCGCGACATCGAGGCGGAGACCGTCGACCTCGTCCCCAACTACGACGGCTACGAGCAGCAGCCGGTCGTGCTTCCAGCGCGCTTGCCCAACCTGCTCGTGAACGGCTCGGGCGGCATCGCGGTCGGGATGGCGACGAACATCCCGCCGCACAACCTCGGCGAGGTGGTCGACGCGGTCGTGCACTTCATCGAGCACCCCGAGGCCAAGCCGAGGGACCTGATGAAGTTCGTCAAGGGTCCGGACTTCCCCACCGGCGCGATCGTCATGGGTCGCGACGGCATCAAGGAGGCGTACGAGACGGGCCGGGGCTCGATCAAGG
>DATEQE010000040.1:0-9615 GCA_035272825.1 Actinomycetota bacterium | reverse complement strand
TCCGATCGGGACCATGACGCGGCTCCGGTCGGTTCCGCTACGCTCCGATCAGACGACCGGGCACGGTCCGCCGAACGGTGGGTGCCCGCAAAGGGGGGGATCGGTATGAGCGTTCGGGATCGGGGTGCCTCGACGCTGCCCTGGTGGCTGTTTCTGATCACGGGGATCGCCTGGCTGCTGATCTCGCTGATCGTGCTCCGGTTCGACGTGACGTCGATCGCCGCCGTCGGCGCGCTGTTGGGGGTCATCTTCTTGATGGCCGGCGTGAACGAGTTCGTCCTGATGGGCGCGCGGCCGGGCTGGCGATGGGCGCACGCCATCCTCGGCGTCCTGTTCATCGGGGGCGGGATCTGGGCGTTCGTGCATCCGCTCGACGCCTTCTACGAGCTCGCCGCGATCCTCGGCTTCCTCCTCCTGCTCAAGGGTTCATTCGACATCGCGGTGGCGTTCATGACACGGGAGGTCAACGACCTGTGGTGGCTCGGGCTGGTGGTGGGGATCCTGGAGGTCCTCTTGGCTTTCTGGGCCTCGCAGCAGGTGTTCGCGCCGCGCGCCGCGCTGATCCTGATCTGGGTCGGGTTCGCGGCGATGTTCCGAGGGTTCACGGAGATCTTCCTCGCGTTCGAGGTTCGGAGGATGTCCAAGGAGCTGGCGGCGGTATAGGAACCGGCACCGAGCCGTCCGAGGGCCGCGATCCCGTTGCCCGACGCGAGGTCTGGACCGGTCGAGGAACGGAGGCGTCGTGAACGAGGAAGGCAACGGGCCGCAGGAGCAGTCGCCGGAGGAGCTCGAGGCCGAGGTCGAGCGGCTGAAGGCGGAGCGCCAGGAACTCGAGGAGCGGGTCGAGACCCTCGAGGCGAAGCCCGTGAAGCGCCGGCGGGTACGTCGGGTCCTGACGCCGATCCTGGTCGCGCTCTCGATCGTCGTCTTCACCGTCACCGTGCCGGCGGCCTGGGGCGCGCGGACCGTGCTGAACACCGACCGCTACGTGGCCACGGTCGCGCCGCTCGCGGACGATCCGGCGGTCCAGGCGTCGATCGCGACGAAACTCACCGACCAGGTCTTCTCGGCGTTGGACGTGCAGGGGACGATCTCCGACGCTCTCGGATCGCTCGGCGAGCGCGCCACGGTGCTGGCGGGCCCCCTCACCACGGCCGTGAAGGGGTTCGTGCAGGACCAGGTCGAGAAGGTGGTGGCGAGCGATGCCTTCAAGACGTTCTGGGTGGAGGCGAATCGATTCGTTCACACGCAGGTCCTGGCGATCCTGCGCGGCGACACCGAGAACATCACCATCGTGCAGGGCAAGGTGCTGCTGAACCTGCTCCCGATGGTGAACCTCGCGCTGGCGTCGATCCAGACGGTCGCATCCGACCTGGTCGGCCGTGACGTGACGCTTCCACAGATCTCTGAGAGCGAGCCGCCGAGCGAGGCGATCACCAAGATCGAGCAGGCGCTCGGGATCGATCTGCCCGACGATTACGGGCAGATCGTCGTGTACGACTCGGAGGAACTGGCGGCGTTGCAGCAGGCCCTCTACGTGTTCGAGCGACTGCTGGTCCTGCTCCTGCTCCTGATTCCGATCCTGGTCGCGGCGAGCCTGTTGGTCTCGACGCGTCGGCGCCGAACGCTGATCCAGCTGACGACGGGAGCGGCCGTCGGTCTGGTCTTGATCCGCCGGATCGCGATCATCTCTCGCAACGACCTCTACGACAAGGTCGACACCCAGCGGTTCCCCTCGGTGCGTGTCCTGACCGACGACCTGATGGAGAGCCTGTTCCGGTACACGGCGATCCTGCTGGTGATCGTGCTGCTCACGCTGCTGATTGCCTTGATCACGGGCCCCTACCCGTGGGCGGTGACCGTTCGGGGCTGGGTCCGGGACGGGGCGCGCGGGATCGCCTCCGCGTTCGGGGGCCGCGACGTGCCGGACAGCGGGCGGGTGCGCTGGATCCGGGAGCACCGCGACGCCCTGATGCTGGCCGGCGGGGTCGTGGCGCTGCTCCTGCTGCTCCTGTTCAACCTGTCGTGGTGGGGGTTCGCAATCGTGACGGTCGTGATCGCCCTGTACGAGATCGCCCTGGCACGACTGGGTCACCCACCCGAGACGGCCGAGGCCGCGTAGGGGTCACTGGATCTGGGGGAGCTTCGGGCCCCAGTCGTAGACGACGGTCGTACGGACCAGCAGGTCCTGCACCGACTCGTTCCGGCTGCTGACCGCGCTCCAGAACAGCCCGACCGGGAACAGCGCGCACAGGGCGGCGCGGACGAACGCCCGCCACAGAGGCAGACCGGCGTCGCGCGAGGACACGACGCGCAGGCCGAGCACGCTCTTGCCCCACGTGCGACCGGTGTTGGCCCACCCGATCGTGAGGTAGGCGATCAGCAAGATCCAGCCGAGCGCGCTGAGGCGCATGGTCGAGACCTCGGGCCACGAGAACCGGTGGGGGTGGAGGAAGAACCGGACGCCGCTCACGGCGAAGTACACGCCGACCACGGCCATGATGACCACGAGGAGATCGATCGCGTCGGCGAGGAACCGGGAGACGACCCCGGCGCGCTGGCCCTGCATCCCCCGGGCCATCGGCGGGGCCGAGACGGTCACGGTCGCTCTTCGGGGTCGACCGGCCCGCCGGCCGCGGGGTCGCTCGCCTCGCTCGGGGCGTTCGCGGGCGTGGAGGCGGGCCCGTCGCCGCCGCCCCGCCCGAGCAACCGTTCCCGCAGCCGCGAGATCGCCCGGTCGGCGTTCATGCTCTGGACACGGATGCCGCCGACGGTCTCGTTCGTCATCGACCCCATCGCGTCCTGGATCAGCTGCATGAGGTTGAGCTCCTCGATCACCTCGCTCGCGATCGCCGTGAGGTCGAGTTGGCGCACCAGCGCCTGCAGGTCGATCCTGTCCGCGACCGCCTGGATGTCGACGCGACGCACGACCTGATCGAGGTCCACGCTCGCGACGATCGCGTCGAGGTCGAGCCGGGACACGATCTCGTCGATCGGCACCCGTTCCACAATCGCCTGCACGTCGATGCGCTCGATGATGCGGTCGAGATCGATCCGGGCCACGATCGCGTCGATGTCCAGGCGTCCGATCACCCGGTCCAGGTCAAGCCCATCGATGATGCGGTCGAGTTCGATGCGTTCGGCGACCAGCTCGTTGAGGTCGATCTGGTCGAGAGCCGCGTCCACGACCTGCGGGACGAGCAGCCGCAGGAACGCCGCGGCCGCCTCCTCGTCGCGGGGGCGTTGCTCGCGCCACCGAGCGTCGAGCGCCCCCAGCCGAGTGCCCGCCTGGCGGAGCGGCTCCTGGACGAACTCCGGGCTCGTGACGAGCGAGAAGAACAGCTCGGCGCTGCGGACCATCGTGGTGGCGGCGCGGGCGCCCCACCGAGCACCCTCGAGGGCGACCCCGATCGCCGCGCCGGCGACGAGCGGGACCCCGGCGACCGGGCGAGCCGTCTCGTCGCCGGGCGCCTCGCCCTCCGCGAACGGCTCTCGGCCGAGCGTTCGGGCGACGGCCTCCGCGAACACCTCGGAGGCGAGTGCGGTCATCCCGATCGCGATCCGGAGCGTCTGCTCGATGAGCTGCTCGAGCGGCGGCGGCGGCTGCGCGGCGACGCGGAGCGGGACGACCCTGTCGAACCGTTCGGGTGAAGCGGCGCCCTCGTCCACGGTTGGCCTCTCCTTGGGGGGTGCCCATCATCGCCCACGCGCGGTGCGCTGCCAACCGGTGGCGATCTCGCGGGCTACCATCGCCGAGCACCGACCGTCTCTGACCGGCAGGGGGACCTCAGCCGTGGAGCCTCGCGCACCGACCCAGAAGCCGCGTCCTTCCGGTGGCCAGGACGATTCCGCGGCAGGGGCGGCAGCGGCAAGGGCGGCAGGGCAAGAAGCAGCGGGAGATCCCTCAGGATCGACCGTGGGTCGGATCGCTCGAGCCCGCCGGTCGGCCGAGGAGCTCGAACGGCGAGCCCGAACGGAGTTCGAGCATGCGCGCGAGCGGCACGCCTCCGTACGGCTCGTGGTGCAGGCCTTCGAGAGCGATCGACGACGCGCGGGCGGCCTGCTCGCCGGCGGTCTCGCCTACAAGATCTTCCTGTGGCAGATCCCGCTCGTCCTGTTCCTGGTGAGCGCGTTCGGCCTCGTCGTCGATCTCGCGGGAGATGACCCGGCCGATGTCGCGCGCCAGACCGGGATGACGGCCGCCCTCGCCTCGGCGATCGCGAAGGCCGTCGAGGCCTCAGCCAGTGCTGGGTGGTGGCTAATGATCCTCGGAGCGTTCGTCACGATCTGGGCGGGACGTGGCGTGTACCGGGGCCTGCGGCTCGTGAGCGAGCTCGCATGGGATGCGCGCGCACCCAAGGGGAACTCGCTCGTCGGCTCGCTCGTGGTCACCGGCATCGGGATCCTCGCGATCGCGATGCAGGCGTTGATGCCGAAGGCGTCCTCCAGCCTTGGGGTGCCGGCGGTGCTCGCGTTCATCGTCGGCCTGGTCTTCGCGTCCGCCCTGTCCCTGTGGGTGCTCGTGATGCTCCCCCATGCGGAAGCGCCCTGGCCGGCGATACTGCCCGGCGCCGTGATGTTCGGCGTCGGGCTCCGCATCCTCGGTTGGGCGGCATCGACCTACTTCGCGTACCGGCTGGACCGAACGAGCGACCTGTACGGGGCGCTGGGCATCGCGATCGTGATGATGCTGTACCTGTTCGTGCTCGCTCGGCTGTTCGTCGCGGCGCAGTTCCTCAACGCGACGCTCTACCGGCGTCGTCAGCAGGGGGTAGACGCCGAGGCGTGATCAGCCGCCGTCGGCCGATGGGATCGCGGCGGAGATCATCATCCCCAGGCCCGCGCCACCCACGACGTCGTGAGGGAGGTGCGCGCCCACGTATATGCGCCCGAAACCCACCGTCCCCGCGACCACGGCCAGGACCGGTCGGGCGGCCCAGGGCAGCTCCTCGCTCGCGATGAAGGCTAGGGTGGTGGCGACGGCCGAGTGACCCGAGACCCAGCCGAGGTCGCCCTCGATGCCTTCGCGGAGGGTGACGTCGGGGAGAACACCGTCCGGTCGGGCCCTGCCGCCGAGCGGCTTCGCGAGCTTCGCACCCACCCACGCGATCGTGCCGCCCACGGCAAGGCTCGCGGCCAGACGCCCGCGACCGAAGAGGAGGGCGAGCACCGAGACGGCGGGAACCGTCCCGAACGTCCCGGCCTGCATGACAGCGCGCACCGGGATCCGGATCCGGTCGCTCGTACCGTTGACCGTCCGGAAGAGCCGCTCCTCGTAGCTTGCAAGCTCGCCGCGCCGGGCCTCGGCGAGGCTGATCAGGAACAGACCGGCGCCAAGCCCGAATCGGGCGACCCGCCGGGCCCGCGCCGTTCGGCTCGGTCGACCTCTACGCGGTCCGTCGACCGCGCACCAGTCCCCACACCGCGGTGACGATCACCGCGCCGAAGATCGACCCGATCAGGCCGCTCGGCCGGAAGTCCAGGCCGTCGCCGGCGATCAGGCTCGCGAGCAGACCGCCCACGAACGAACCAAGGAAGCCTGCGACCAGTGCTTCGGTCCAGTCGGTGCGGCCGTGGTTGCGACCTACGATCAGCTGGGCGATCCAACCGGCCGCCATCGCCACCACGAGGAGTGCGAGGATCAGGTACATCGGCGTTCTCCCTTCGAAGGTCGGTGCAGTGTACGCGAGTCCGAAGGCCGCGCTCCGACCACGAGCCGTGCGAGTCAATCCAGGCCGATCGCGAGCGTCGCCCAGACCATCGCGACGAGCGCGAGCGCGCCGACCGCCGCCCCGACGGTCAGCGCGACGCGCCGAACGCTCCACACCTGGATCGAGACCGGTGGGCGATCGGGCGCGAGTTCGCGGAACCGCTCGATGATCGGGCGGCCGTCCTCCTTCAGCTTCTCGGTCACCTGCGTCGGGATCGCGAGCCCGCGGGCGGCGGCGAACGCCTCGGCGACGTCGTCGGGTGAGAAGACCGTGATCGCGCGCGCATACACCGGGTCGGGGTCGCTGCTGAGCGCCAGCGTCAGCATCATGTTCGCGAGGTCGACGGCCTGTCGCCACGGCGTGGGGCGGACCTGGAGCCCGGACACGTCGACGAGCTGCAGGTGGCCGCCGCGGACGAGCATGTTCGCGGGCTTCAGGTCCCGGTGGGCGAGCCCCGAGGCCCAGAGCCGCTGCACGAGCTCCATCCCCTCGTCGATGATCGCCTCGTCGACCTCGGCGTCGCCGAGCGTCGTCGCGTTCGAGAAGAACTCCGTGACGAGCATGTACTCGCGGTCCGGGGTGAGCTCGACGATGCCGTAGGTGGTCGCGACGCCGATCCCGACGTCGCGGAGCAGGCGCAAGGCGTAGTCCTCGTACAACGCGAGCCGTCGCACCGACCCCAACGGGACCTCGTCCTCGAGCTGTCCGTACATGATCGAGCGCCCGACCTTGTACCAGCGGTCGGCTCGCAGGTGGCCGGTCGAGTAGATCTTGCCGAAGAGGTGGCCGTCGAGCTCGGCCACGCGCATCCGGAGCGGGCTCGAGCCGCCCGAGCCGGCCAGGCCGAACGGTTCGATCTCGGTCACCGTGAAGCCGAGCTGGTCGCGGACGGCCGCCACGATCGCCTCGCCCCGCGCGCCCCCGAGATCCAGGTGCGCGGCTTTGCCGCCGCGCGCGTAGGACACGGGGAAGACATCCTCCGGGACGAAGAACGCGAACGCGAATCCCACCGTGATCCACCCGAGCAGCAACGAGTACACAGCGTCGATCGGATAGTCCGCCGCCAGGACCAGCCGCGCCAGCACGACGAGCCCCGTGAGCGCGAACGCTCCGGCTCGCGCGAGCCTCCGGGGGCGGCCAGACGGGGCCAGCACCATCGCCGCCCCGAACAGCGTCACCGCGAGCGCCGCCACCGGCAGCGACGGGAAGGCCGTGGTCGCGTTGCTCGACAGGACGGTCACCCCCTCCGGCGCGGGCCGCTGGACGGTGAGGATCGTGTCGAGGAAGTCGACCACCACGTACAGTGCGAGGAGCGTGATCAGGTGACGCCAGCGCGCGAACAGTGCGGCGATGACCAGGATCACGACGCGGAGGATCCAGACGCTCAGCGGGTCGGTCAGGCCGTCGAGGAACTTCGCGACGTCGACCAGCGCCGGGGTCCGCAGGTCCTGGAACCATCGCAGCAGGGACGACTGCGCGTCCGAGGGGACGATCGCGAGACCGATCGCCACACCGGCCACGAGCAGCGCGACCGTCGCCCATCCCCACGCATTCCACCCCTGCTCGCGGGGCAGTGGGGGCGGTTCGCCGGAGGGGCGCCGGCGCCAGGCGGCACCCCCGAGCCGCGGCGCGGGGCGGGGGGACTCTTCGGGCGTCTCCGGCGTAGCGGTTCCGTCGGTCTGCATCGGGGACGGACTCTAGCCCTTGCCGTCCGAGCGTTCATCGTGGATGCACCCCGCTCCGTCTTGGGGTAATCTCCGCCAGCGCCCGAGAGCGGGCTTCAAGGGGGAGGGGTTCGGATGCTGGCGTACGAGTGGACGTTCGGCAGTGTGTTGTGGGCCATGATCGTCTTCTTCTTCTGGTTCATGTTGATCTGGATGTTCATCGGCGTGTTCGCCGACATCTTCCGGCGCAACGACCTGTCGGGTTGGGGCAAGGCCGGATGGCTGTTGCTGATCTTCATCATCCCGTTGCTCGGGATCCTGATCTACCTGATCGCGCGGCCGAAGATGACCGAGCAGGACAAGGAGATGATGGCGGCGATGCAGGAGCGCGAGCGTCGCGCGTCCGGGTACTCGGCGGCCGACGAGGTCGCCAAGCTCGCCAAGCTCCGCGACGAAGGCAAGATCACCGCGGAGGAGTTCGAGCAGATGAAGCAACAGGCGATGATGCAGGTCTAACGGCATCGTCCGTCGAAGCTCCGAGGGCCGCTGGCGCTCCCTGAACGACCGGGACCCGGCGGCCTTCGAGCGTTCGGAAGGGTGTGGGAGGGGTGATCGGCTCGGCGAGCTACGAGGACGTCATGCAGAACGTCGTCCGCGGCTTCGAGGTGGCCGGGGTCGGGGTGCTCGTCGTGGGCTCGGTCCTCGCCTTCGTGCGGTTCGTGATTGAGCTGTTCGGTCGCCCTTTCGAGGAGGCGTACGAGGGCGTCCGGCAGGGCGTGGGCAGGGCGATCCTGCTCGGGCTCGAGGTCCTGATCATCGCCGACATCGTCCGGACCATCACGATCGACCCGACGCTCGAGAGCGCGTTCGCGCTCGGCGTCATCGTGCTCGTTCGGACGTTCCTGAGCTTCTCGCTCGAGATCGAGCTCGAGGGCGTGGTCCCGTGGCGCCGGGGCTCTTCGAGGCGCGATCGCCCCGGCTGACCCGAAGGGTCAGGAGGCCGAGCGGTAGCGGCTCAGACCACCCGTTCCGGCGACGAAGAACGTCATCAGGATGCCGGCGGGCAGGGCTCCCCAGAAACTCACGTTCACCCCGACGTTGCCGAGGAACAACATCAGGAGCCACGTCGCCGGGAACGATCCCACGACGACGACGAGGAACAGCACGACCAGGAACCCGATCATCAGGACCTCCTCACCGCTGGTAACGAGATCGTCGCACGGCGCGACGGGCGTGTGCGGGAGATCCGGGCTTCGGGTGGGGCTAGCCGATGAGCGCGTCGGCAGCGACCGCGGCGAACAGCAGGGCGAGGTAGACGATCGAGAAGCGGAACAGGCGCATCGACTCGGCCGGCGAGGTCCCGCGCCATAGGCGGAGCGCGCGCCACACGAACCAGCCGCCGAGCAGGACGGCCGCGCCGGCGTAGACGAGTCCCATCGAGGCGACCGGCACGAGCAGCAGGGACGTGCCGAACAGCACCAGCGAGTAGAGCAGGATCTGTTTGCGGGTCTCCTGCGGACCCCGGACCACCGGCAGCATCGGGATGCCGGCCGCGCGGTAGTCCCCGCTGTAGCGCATCGCGAGGGCCCAGAAGTGCGGCGGCGTCCAGACGAAGACGATCGCGAACAGCACCCACGCCGCGAGGCCGACGGTCCCGGTGACCGCCGCCCAGCCGACCAGGGCCGGGACGGCGCCGGCGGCCCCGCCGATCACGATGTTCTGCACGCTCGTGCGCTTGAGCCACAACGTGTAGACGAACACGTAGAAGGCGATCGCCGACAGCGCGAGGCTGGCCGCGAGCACGTTCACCGCGATCGACAGGAAGAAGAAGGAGATCGCGCCGAGCACGAACCCGAACGCGAGCGCGCTGTCCGGCTCGACCAGGTGGGCGGGGAGCGGCCGCTTGCGGGTCCGGCGCATCACCTCGTCGATGTCGCGGTCGAGGTAGCAGTTGATCGCGTTCGCCGAGCCCGCGGCGATCGTGCCGCCCACCAGCGTCGCGACGATCAGGCCGAGCGACGGCAGTCCCCGCTGGGCGAGCACCATCGCCGGGACCGTCGTGATCAGCAGGAGGACGATGATGCGCGGCTTGGTGAGCCTGAAGTACGCCGCGGTCGTCTCGCGCAGGTTCGAGCGCTTCCCGTTCGAGCGCGCGTCGCCCTCCTCGGCCCCGCGTGCGTGACCCGCGAACCGGCGGCTCACGGTGGCGATCGCGACGAGGACGCCCCAGATCAACGCCG
>DATEQE010000039.1:0-5862 GCA_035272825.1 Actinomycetota bacterium | reverse complement strand
CCTCGGCGTCGCGGAGCAACCCGCTCACCTCATGGTCGAACGTCTGAACAAGCTCGGTCACTCGGTCCGAGGCGCCGTCGTTCGGATCTCGGGCGGCCGAGGCCTCGAGCGCGGCTCGCGCGTCGTCGCGTTCCCGCTTGGTCTCGAGGAGCTCGGACGTCATCTCCCTGAGCCGCGCCTCGAGGCTCAACACGAGCGTTGTCACGCGCTGCAGATACTCGGCGACCTGATCGGGGGCGAATCCGCGCCGTACCGTGTCGAACGTCGTCGCGGGCAGACCACCGTTCTCCGATCGAGCTGCGAGCTCGCCTTCACCCTGCGGCGAAAGACCAGGCTCGTCGATGGCCATCCGACCTCACCTCCTGCCGTGCACCGGGCGCCGTCGGCACGAGGCGCCGGGCCCCTTCCTCCGCGCCACCGTAGGCCGACCAGGGGTCGCCCTGCTATGGGCCGAAAGTCGATACTTCCTCTCGGCCGAAAGTTGGTCGCCATGCCTCAGGCACGCGCCCGAGGGCGACCACCCGGTTCAGCCACCGAACGCGGGCATCAGGCAGGCCCGAGCATCTCGAGCACGAGCCCGTCGAGGATGTCGGTCTCGGACACGATCGCCTCGTCGAACCCGAACCGCTCCATCACCTCGACCAGGATCACCGACCCCGCGACGATCACGTCGGCGCGACCCGGCGCCATCACGGGCAGCGCGGCTCGTTCGGCGGTCGTCATCGCGGCCAACTGCGAGGGGACGCGTGCGGCCTCGCCTCGCGTGAGACGGGTGCGGTGGATCCGCTCGGGGTCGTAGAAGTTCAGCCCCAGCGCGATGGCTTGGACGGTCGTCGACGTCCCCGCCACCGCGACGAACGTGTGCGCGTCGCGGACGGGGATCGCACGCTCGACGTCGTCCAGCAGCTCGCCGACGGCCGCGCGCATCCGGTCCAGCTCACCCGCCTCGGGCGGATCGCTCCGCACGAAGCGTTCGGTGAGCCGGACGCTCCCCATCTGCGTCGAGATCGCGGCCGACGGACGCTCCGAGCCCAGGACGAACTCGGTCGAGCCGCCGCCGATGTCGAGTACCAGGAAGGGCGGCGGGGCGTCCAGCCCTCGGGTGGCGCCGAGGAACGAGAGCCGGGCCTCCTCCTCCCCGCTCACGATCTCGAGTGGAGATCCGGCGAGCTCGACGACGGGGCGTTCGAACTCGGCCGCGTTGGCGGCGTCGCGGACCGCGGCCGTCGCGGCGACGCGGATCCGTTCGACATGCAGGGCCTTGGCCCGCCGGACGTAGCGGGCCAGCACCATGAGCGTGCGCTGGAGGGCCTCGGGGGCGAGCCTGTCGGTCTCGTCGACACCCTGCCCCAGCCGGGTGATCACCATGTCGCGCGCGAGATCCTCGAACCCACCTGCCTCGTCCGGCTCGGCAACCAGCAGGCGGGTCGAGTTCGTCCCCTGGTCCACGGCCGCCACTCGGCCCGGGCGCTCGTGGTGGACCGGCTCGACCGTCCCCGCCACCCACGCCCCGACGACGTCATCCCCGCCGGCGAGGTGGTTGGCGTAGTGCGCGTGGAGGCACTTCAGACCTTTCCTGGTCCCGCCCACACCGCCGTGCTCCTCGGCCCGCGGATCGTCCCGTGCTCGTTCGCGGGCGTACTCGGCGTGTGCGCTCGCGACCGCGTCGGCGAAGGCGGGCTCGGCCTCGAACCGTTCGTTCAGCCTCGAGATCCAGCCCTCCGCCTCCAGGCGGGACACCGCCCGGACCGCATCGGAGCACGCGAGCCAGAACGTCGTGGGGAAGGGATCGCCCCGTTCGTCCACGACCGCGTTCCGGATGACCAGGGGATGACCGCCCGGGCAACGTGCGACGACCGTGAATGGGACGGTGGGCTGGCGACCGAGCTGTTCGGCGACGATCCGGAGGTCGCTTCCGCGGAGCTCGCCCACGCGGGGCTGCTGCCTACTTGCGCTTGTGCTCGACGGAGCGCTTGAAGTCCACCTGGCGCTCCTCGCTCTGGCGCATGAACTTTTTCAGGCGGGCCTCGAAATCCGGGTCCGAACCGCGGCGCTGGCGCGTGGGCGCGGGGTCCTGCAGCGCCTTGATCGAGAGGTCGATCTTGCCGTCCTCCTTGATGGCGATGACCTTCGCCTGGACGACGTCGTTCTCGCGCAGGTGCTCGTGGACGTCCTTGACGTAGTTCCTGTCGATCTCGGAGATGTGGACGAGCCCCATCTTCCCGCCCTCCAGAGTCAGGAAGGCGCCGTACGGGGTGATGCGGCTGACGGTCCCGTCGATGACCGCGCCGACCTCGAGATCTGCCAGGACTCCTCCTCGTACCGAACTTCGCCGTCCGCCGGATCGTTCCTCTCCGGCGCATCGCCGGATCGCCAGTCTCCCATCGGCCCGTTTGGGCCGTCAATACGACCCTGAGAGGGCAGAGAGAGGGAGCGCCGAGTGCGCCCGGTCGTTGCGCGGCGGTCGGTCGCGACGGTGTCGGGTCTGGCAATCCGAAACGTACTTGGCGGATCTACGTCGATCTCGCCTGGGGCGATTACGGACCCGGGTGAGTTCGATCGGCTGCACGACGCCGCATGCGAACGAACAGCCATGAGCCTGCCGCGATCACGACCGCCGCCGCGGCGATCACGACCACCCAATAGGTCCCGCCGGACCCTCCCCCTCCATATCCGTAGGCCGCGAGCGATCCGATCATGATCACCACCTCCTGCGAGGGATTAGCCGCTGGCCCGGGTAGGGCTCGGAGGCAGAGATCTGTTCACAAGTTCGTCACATCTGGCCGCGATGAAGGGTGAACGGACCGATCTGCCTTTCACGGGCCATCCGTCCAGGGATGCATGCGGATCCGGATGTGGCCAGGTTCGATGACTCTCACGCGGCTGGGATCCGTTTCGAGAATCGGGCGTGGAAGGAGCCTCTCGCCTCCTGATCAACAGTCGGACGGGTCGGCGGTCCGACCGGGCATGATGAACGCGACCTCGCCCGGCCCCACCATCCCCAGGCACGACCGAGCGAGCTCCTCGAGCTCCGCGGGGTCTTGGAGTCGCGAGATCTCGACGCGCAGGTCGGCGTTCTCGGCCTCGAGCTCGGCCGCACGACGCTCGATGTCGGCGATGGCCGAGCGCTGATCGAGGTACCGCCCGATCGGCACGATCGCCATCACGACCAGGATCGCCACGGCGACGAGCAGGGCGGCGGCGCGGCCCGTGAGCCTCGGCCGATCGCGCTCGAGCCGAGGACGCGGCGACGGCCGGCTCCGCGTCCTCGTCGCGGTCATGCCGGGCCGCCTCCGAACGATGGGCTCACGTCGCGCCACGCCGGATCGCCGCGGCGCCCAGGTAGCGCGCCTGTTCGCCGAGCTCTTCCTCGATCCGCAGCAACCGGTTGTACTTGGCGGTCCGCTCGCCCCGCGTGGGCGCACCCGCCTTGATCTGCCCGGCGTTGGTCGCCACGGCGATGTCGGCGATCGTCGTGTCTTCGGTCTCGCCCGAACGGTGGCTCACGACCTGCCCGTAGCCGTGGCTCACGGCGAGCTCGATCGTGTCGAGGGTCTCGGTCAGCGTGCCGATCTGGTTCGGCTTGACCAGGATCGCGGTCGCCACGCGCTCGCGGATCCCGCGGGCGAGCCGGTCGGGGTTCGTCACGAAGATGTCGTCGCCCACCAGCTGGCACCGAGCGCCCAGCTCGGCCGTGAGGTCCGCCCACCCGTCCCAGTCGTCCTGTGCGAGACCGTCCTCGATCGACACGATGGGGAACGCGTCGAGCAGCCCGGTCCAGAACCGGACCATGTCGTCGGCGCTCCGCTCCTCGCCCTCGAGGTGGTACGAACCGTCGTGGTAGACCTCGGAGCAGGCCGGGTCCATCGCGAGAGCGACCTCGTCGCCGGGTTCCAGCCCCGTCGTGTCGATCGCCTCGACGAGCAGCTCGAGCGCCTCGGCCGCGGTGCCGAGCTCTGGAGCGAACCCACCCTCGTCGCCGACGCCCGTGGAGAGTCTCCTCGAGCGCAGGATGGCTTTGAGCGCCTGGTAGATCTCGGAACACCAGCGGACGGCCTCGTAGAACGACGCGGCGCCGACCGGCGCGAGCATGAACTCCTGCAGCTCGAGCTCGTTGTCGGCGTGCGCGCCGCCGTTGATCACGTTCATGAGCGGCAGCGGGAGGACGTGGGCGTTCGGGCCGCCGAGCGCACGGTAGAGCGGGAGGCCGAGCGAGTCCGCGGCCGCGTGGGCCAGCGCGAGCGAGACGCCGAGGACCGCGTTCGCACCGAGGTTCGACTTGTCTGCGGTGCCGTCGAGCTCGAGGAGCGTTCGGTCGATCTCGCGCTGGTCGTACGCGTCGATGCCGTCGAGCGCGGGCGCGATCACCTCGTTCACGTTCGCGACGGCCCGGAGCACGCCCTTGCCGCCGAACCGCTTGGCGTCCCCGTCCCGGAGCTCGAGCGCTTCGTGCTCGCCGGTCGAGGCGCCGCTCGGCACCGCGGCCCTGCCGAACGCGCCGTCGACCAGGATCGCGTCGACCTCGATGGTCGGGTTCCCGCGCGAATCCAGCACCTCGCGGGCCAGGACGGCTTCGATCAGGGACATGGGGGTCCATATCCTACGGCCGGGTACGGGTGCTACCGGTGATTTGGCAGGTCGGGTACGGTGGCGGCCGTGGGTGAACCCGAGCCCGAACGCTGCTGCTTCGACGACTGGGTCGATCACTGGACCGCGGAGGCGACGAAGAAGCCGACCGCGGCGAAGGTGACCGGCTCCCTGCTCGATGCGATCACGGAGGCGGGGGTGGCCGAGCGCACGGTGCTCGACGTCGGGTGCGGGATCGGCGACCTCGCGATCGAGGTCGTCGCTCGGGGCGCCGCGAGCGGGACGGGGTACGACCTGTCCCCCAAGGCGATCGACGAGGCCCGCAGGCTGGCGGCGTCGCGCGGCGTCGGCGATCGGATGCGGTTCGAGGTCGGCGACGGCGCCAAACTCGATCTGCCCGCCGCCGACATCGTCGTGATCAACCGGGTGGTGTGCTGCTACCCCGACACCGAGAAGCTGCTCGACCACACGCTCGGCGCCGCGCGGAGCGTCTTCGCGATCACGGCCCCGGTCTCGAAGGGGCCGACCGGCTGGTGGAACCGGCTGTGGAGCACGCTCGAGAACGTGGGCTACCGGTTGCGTCCGTCCAAGTACGGCGGGTTCCGCACCTTCATCCACGACCTCGACCGCATCGACGAGCGCATCCGCGCGGCGGGGTTCCGGCGGGTCCGGCACGAGCGCCGTCGCGTGGTCTGGGATCTCGCCGTGTACACGCGCTGACGCAGCACGGTCCCCGCGGCGCGTTGCGACCGATGATGCGCGCCGTCCGTTCACGAACGCGCGCGGCGGAACAGCGCGCGGACCTCGTCCTCGGGCAGGTCGTCGAGGCGGAGACCCCGCTCCTCGAGCAAGCCGGTGAACCGCTCGTAGCGTTCGGCGAAACCCCGGATCGTCCGGCGGAGCGCGGTCTCCGCGTCGATGCCGAGCTTCCGCGCGACGGCCACCGTCGCGAACAGCACGTCGCCGATCTCCTGCTCGGCGTTGTCCGCATCCGTGTGCGACTCGAGCTCGCCGACCTCTTCCTTCAGCGCATCGATCGCCGAGCCGGCCGAACGCCACTCGAACCCCCAGCCCGCCGCCCGGCGTTGCACCTTCGAGGCGCGTGCGAGGGCGGGCAGCGAGGCAGGAATGTCGTCCTCGAGCGACTGCCGGCCCTTCTCCTCCGCCTTGATCCGCTCCCAGTTCACGAGCACCTCGTCGGCGCCTGCCACCTCGACATCGCCGAACACGTGCGGGTGGCGGCGGATCAGCTTCTCGACGATCCCCTGGGCGACG
>DATEQE010000038.1:0-11661 GCA_035272825.1 Actinomycetota bacterium | reverse complement strand
GCCGCGCGCTTGGTGACGAGGTTGTACACGTTGGTCGACCAGTTCTGGATCGTGGTGTACCGGACGCGCGCGCCCTTCTTGGCGATGATCTCGACCACGGCCGAGTGGAGCGAGTCGGTCGTGTAAATCGGGGCCGAGCATCCCTCCACATAGTGCACGTAGGAGCCCTCGTCGGCGATGATCAGCGTCCGCTCGAACTGGCCCATGTTCTCGGCGTTGATCCGGAAGTAGGCCTGGAGCGGGATGTCGACGTGCACGCCCGGCGGCACGTAGATGAAGGAGCCGCCCGACCACACGGCCGAGTTCAGCGCGGCGAACTTGTTGTCGTTCGGCGGGATCAGCGTCCCGAAGTACTCCTTCACCAGGTCCGGGTAGTCGCGGAGCGCTGAGTCCATGTCGGTGAACAGGACCCCGATGTCGTCAAGCTCCTTCTTGATCTTGTGGTACACGACCTCGGACTCGTACTGGGCCGAGACCCCGCCGAGGTACTTCTTCTCGGCCTCGGGGATCCCGAGCTTGTCCCACGTGCCCTTGATGTCCTCAGGCAGCTCCTCCCAGTTCTTGGCCTGCTTCTCCGTCGAGCGGATGAAGTAGTAGATGTTCTTGAAGTCGATGTCGGACAGGTCGGCGCCCCACCACGGCATCGGGCGGCGCTCGAAGTGCTTCAGCGCCTTCAGCCGGAACTTGCGCATCCAGTCGGGCTCGGACTTCAGCGCCGAGATCTCTTCGACCACGGCGGGCGACAGCCCCCGCTTCGGCTCGAAGACGGAGTGATCGGCGTCCTTCCAGTCGAAGCGATACCCCTTGGAGAGCTCCTGGAGGTGTTCTTCCTGGGTGACGGCCATGACGGATCCTTTCAGCACCCTCGGCGGGGGCTCGCACGCCTGCTCCCAGCATACCCGCGGCCGCCGTCCAAAGTCGATCTCGGGGATCGGATTCATCCAACCGTCATTCCTGCAGGTCAGGGATCTCATCAGGGTTGATCGTGTCGCCCAGCCCGTCGAACCGCTGCCCGAGGTCGCTCGGGACGACCTCGAGACCGGGTTCGGAGAGCAGCGCCTCTACCAGAGGCGCCGATCCGCCCACGTAGGTGCATGGGGCGTCGATCTCCGACACGACGATCCATGCCCGGTCGTCCGGCCACCAGTGGTTGGGCGACCGCGACCAGCCGCCGCCGATCTTCAGCGGGATCACCGCATCGATGGGCCCGCCGAACAGGAGGTAGCGCCGTTGCTGGATCCGGTCGGGCCCGACGAGCATCATGTCGACCTTCGGGACCCGGTCGAGGAACCCCTCGCCGGCCCGGCACGTCTCGCCTCCTCGCGCTGCCGGGCTCGGATCGCCTTCCGCGACTCGTGAGACGACGTGTAGGCCACGCCACCTCCCCAGAACCCGTACCCCTCCCAGATGCAGAGATGGCATCGATCGGGCGAACCCGTGAAGCCACGGAGGATGCCGACCAACGGCCGGCGGAGCTCGTCGGGCGGCGAACCCTCCCTGGGCAGCTCGCCCCTCGACGGCCCATCGCGGAACTCCTCTCCGAGGAGCGCCTTGAGTTGGACCCTGGGGGTGGATCCGCCTGCCGCGCTGGCTCGCGAGCTCCGCCCAGCGGATCGGCCGATACCCCTCTCCGACCCGTTCGAGCGCCGGGTGCAGGATCCGGGCGTATCGTTCGAAGCCGATCGGGACGATCTCCCTGACCAGCACCCACTCGTCGCCTCCGCGCCAAGGCATGAGGCGCTCGTCGATCCATCGCGCGACCGAGACGTCGGTCTCCAGGGTCAACCCCCGACGGGATCTCGAAGGGAGCATCCATGATGCCGACCCGGCGGGCCCGGGTGCCGGCAGCGCCCGGGCCCCCACCGGGACGGTTCAGCCCTTCTCGACGGGCGCGCCCACGAGCGAGCCGTACTCGGTCCACGAGCCGTCGTAGTTCTTGACGTTCGGGTAGCCGAGCAACTCCTGCAGGGCGAACCACGTGTGGCTCGAGCGCTCGCCGATCCGGCAGTACGCGATGATCTCGCGGTCGCCGGTGATGCCTTCGCCCTCGTACAGGGCCCTCAGCTCGTCCGCGCTCTTGAACGTCCCGTCCTCGTTCGCCGCCTTGGCCCACGGGATGTTGGCCGCGCCGGCGATGTGCCCCGGCACCTGGGCCTGTTCCTGCGGAAGGTGGTCGGGAGCCAGCTTCTCGCCACGGAACTCTTCCGGTGCGCGGACGTCGACGAACCCGGTCGCACCCCCCACCCTGCCCAGCACCTCGTCGCGGAGCGCCCGGATCTCACCGCGCTCGGTGGCCGAGATCGAGAAGCCGGAGGGGGTCACCGAGGCAGGCTCCTGCGTGAGTTGGCGGCTCTCGAGCTCCCACTTCTTGCGACCGCCGTTCAGGAGCTTCACGTTGTCGAACCCGCGGAGCTTCAGCACCCAGTACGCGTACGCCGCGAACCAGTTGTTGTTCCCTCCGTACAGGATCACGGTGGTGTCGGGGTCGACCCCCGCCGCCGAGAGGAGCTCGGAGAGCTCGGCCTGGTCGACGTAGTCGCGCCCCACCTCCGCGTGCAGGTCGGTCGTCCAGTTCCACCCGACCGCGCCATCGATGTGGCCCTTCTCGTAGGCCTCGGTGTCCTCGTCCACCTCGATCACCCGGATGCCCGGGTCCTTCACGTGCTCCCCGAGCCAGTCGGTCTCGACGAGCGCGTCGGGTTTGTCGTATCCGGCCATGTCCTCCTCCTCCTTCCGATCGGAACTCCCGGACAACGCGAAAAGGGGCCGCCGCGCGGCCCCTCGGATCGGTCCCGGAAGTTCGGCTAGCGCGGCACCTCCCGGGCGCCCGTGAGGCGCCCGGGCTCGATACAGCCGCAGAGTCGCGCTGGGATCATCGCCGCCACCAGGCCTGCACATCTCGTACGGACCACGAATCCGACCCCTCGACTCGGGAATTGCAGGTGCAAATCAAACAGCCGGTCGTGGCGAGTGTCAATGGGGATCGCGCGGTGCCGCGAGCTCGCGCCGGCACATCTCGCTAGAAGTACCCGAGGGCGGCCTTGGCCTCCTCGGACATCATCTCCGGCGTCCACGGCGGGCGGAGGACCATCTCCGCCTCCACCGAGGTGACGCCGGGCACGTTCTCCAGAAAGGACTGGATCTGGTGCTCGATCAGCGGTCCGATCGGGCAGCCCATCGTGGTCAGGGTGTACTCGATGGAGATCGCGCCCTCCTCGCTGATCTCCACGCGGTAAACCAGACCGAGGTCGACGATATTGACGCCCAGCTCGGGGTCCACGACGTGCTTGAGGGCCTCGCGGACCGCCTCCTCGGTGGCCGGGCCGCCGTTCGACGCACCCTGGGGAAGGGCGTCCTGCTCGGCCGAGGCCACCCGGGTGCCCTCGTCGGTGATGGGTTCGTGCGTGGTGGACTCGTCCATGAGAGATCGTTCCTTCGGAGATGGTCTGCCTCTATCCTAAGGGACGATTCAAGGAGGACCCGCTGCCCGCCGAGAGCCAACCGAAGCCACGCGAGGAGGGCCCCATCCGCATCCTGATCGTCGACGACCATCCGGTCACGAGAGAGGGGCTCCACGCGGCCCTCGACCTGGCGAACGACGTCGTCGTCGTCGGCGAGTCCGACAGCGGGGAAGACGCCGTCGTGAAGGTAGGTGAGCTCACCCCGGACATCGTCTTCATGGACGTGCGGATGCCAGGCATGAACGGCATCGAGGCGACGAAGGCGATCCGGCAGGCATCGCCGAGCACCAGGGTGATCCTGTTCACGGTCGACGAGTCACGAGCCTCGATCTCCGAGGCGATCCAGGCCGGGGTGTCGGGCTATCTGTTGAAGGACGCCTCCGCGGACGAGCTCGTGAACGCGGCCCGCCTCGCCCTGGAAGGCAAGGCCGTGATCCACCCGCAGCTCACCAGGGCGTTCATCGAAGAGGTGCAGATCGCCGAGAAGCGCGTCGAGGCGCCTCCGCTCTCCCGGCGCGAGAAGGAGATCCTCCAGAAGGTGGCGTACGGCGCCACGACGAAGGAGGTGGCGCACGATCTCGGGATCTCGCCGCACACGGTGAAGACGCATCTCGAGCGGATCTTCGAGAAGCTGGGGGCGAACGACCGAGCCCAGGCCGTGGCGATCGCGATTCGCAGCGGTCTGGTCGAGTAGCTCGCCCGCGGGCCTAGGCCCTCCGCCCGGCCCTTCGTTCACCAGCCTCAACCCTTTCCGGCACCCGCCGATACCAGGAACACGATGCCCACGAAGGTCGTGGTGTGCGACACGCCCGACGGTCTCGCACAGCTCCAGTACGTCCTGATCAAGTCCGGAGCCGCGCTGGAGATCGAAACCGTGACCGACGGCCTGCGGGCCGTCGAGGTCTCGGCGCGCACCCGCCCGGAGCTCGTCGTCGCCGGCATCGAGACCGAGAGCCTGTCCGGGGCCGAGCTCGTCCGCCGCCTGGTGGCCGTCAGCCCGGAGACCAAGGTGATCTGCTGGGCGGACGCCTCGCCGCTGTTGGCCGCAGAGATGCTCCAAGCCGGCGCCGCCGCCTTCGTCTCCAAGGACGACGGGGCCGAGGGCGTGTTCCGAGCGATGCGCGCCGTGCACGCAGGACCCGTCGCGCTCAGCCCCGATGTCGCCGGCGACGTCGCGACCCTTTTGCTCGACGAGGCGAGCCGGGTCGAGAGGCTCGAGGCGACGATCAGCGAGATCAGCGAGCAGCTCCAATCCATGACCACCGCCAAGGCCGACTTCCTCGCCAACGTGTCACACGAGCTCCGGACCCCGGTCACCGTGGCCAAGGGGATCGCGTACGTCTTGAAGAACCGCGGGATCCCCAGGGAGGAGGAGGACGAGTTCATCGGCCATCTCGAGGCCTCGCTCGAGAAGCTCTCGATGCTGATCGAGGAGATGCTGATCGTCGCCGACCTCGACCGCGGAACGCTCTCGCTCGAACTCACCCAGGTCGACCTCGCGCCGCTCCTGCGGCAGGTGGCGGACGAGAGCGCGCGTCAGTTCCCCGCGGTCACGATCGAACGCGAGATCCATGAGAGTCTCCCGGCGTCGGCCGATCCCGTGCGGTTCATCGAGATCGTCCGCCAGCTCCTGCACAACGCGTGCCGTTATTCCCCCGGGGACCAGCCGGTGCTGCTCAAGGGCCGTCGGATGGATGAGGGCGTGGTGGTCTCGGTGACCGATCACGGCGAGGGGATGGCGCGCCAGACCGCGTCGAAGGCGTTCGAGGAGCCGTTCTCGGCGGGCGAGGACATCCTGCGCAAGGAACGCGCCGGCGTCGGCGTCGGACTGCACATGGCTCGGCAGCTCGTCGTCCAGCACGGGGGGATCCTGTGGGCCGACCCGCTCCCCTCCGGCGGCACCCGCGTCTCGTTCGTGATCCCGGCGCACGAGGGCGATCACGTTGGTCGTCCCGAGGACCTCGGGTCCGATCCGCTCGACGAGCTCCACTCGCTGTCCGAGATGACCCCCTAGGGCGGGGACCGAACCTCGGAGTGGACCGCCCCGGCAAGGGATCGGATCACTCGAGGAACGCGACCGCACGAGGCGTTTCGTTGCGCTTCGTCCGAGCGCGGTGGTACAACACAGGTGCCCGGGCACGGGAGCCCGGGTGCGACGGGGTGCAGCGAAGACCGGTTGGAATCCGGCACTGTCCCGCAACCGTGAAGCCCCCCCTTCGGGGGGACGAGTCGGGTCGCCTCCCTCGTCGCGCAAACGACGGTCCTCGAAGGAAGGGCGGTTTGTGGGCGGCGAGATCGAGACCCATCGCAGCTCCTTCGGATCGGAAGGAGGACGGATGGGCAGGCATCTCAGGACCGTCGTTGCGTTCGTGCTCTCGCTGTCAGTCGCGGCGTGTGGTTCCTACGATGGGTCGGACGACGCGCAGGCCGGCAACGTCGCCTCGCCGTCTTCGGAGCCATCCTCGGAGCCATCGTCGTTCCCCGTCGCGGTCGAGGGGACGAGTGGGCAGACCACGATCGACGAACGGCCGGAACGGATCGTGTCGCTCTCGCCGACGGCAACCGAGGGCCTGTTCGCGATCGGGGCCGGCGAGCAGGTGATCGCCGTGGACGACCAGTCCAACTTCCCGGCGGAGGCACCTGTGACCGAGTTGTCCGGGTTCGAACCCAACGTTGAGGCGATCGCGGGATTCGAACCCGACCTCGTCGTGTTCGCCACCGATCCCGGAGATCTCGGGTCGTCGCTCGAGGGTCTGGGGATCACGGCGCTGCAGCTCGACGCCGCTCCGACGCTCGAGGTCGCGTACGAGCAGATCGAGCAGCTCGGCCTCGCGACCGGCCACGCGGACGAGGCGCAGGCGCTGGTCGACGACATGCGTTCGGAGATCGAAGGGCTCGTGAATGCTGCCGATCCGCCTTCCGGGGCGAGCTTCTACTACGAGCTCGACGACACGTTCTACTCGGTCACGTCGAAGACGTTCATCGGGCAGCTGTTCGAGCTGCTCGGGCTCGAGAACATCGCCGACGAGGTCGGCAAGGGGAGCGGCGGGTACCCCCAGCTGTCGGCCGAGTACATCCTGGCGTCCGACCCCGACCTGATCTTCCTGGCCGACAAGAAGTGCTGCGGTCAGTCGCTCGAGACGGTCGCGCAGCGCCCCGGCTGGCACGATCTCTCGGCCGTGACCCAGGGCGACGTCGTGCCGCTGGACGACGACGTCGCATCGCGCTGGGGGCCAAGGATCGTCGACCTCTTGCGGCAGATCTCGGAGGTGGCGGAGGCCGCGGAGGCGAACGCCGCGTGAGCGGCCCAGACGCGGCCGATCGCCGAGTGAGCGCCAGGACCCGGGCGACCGTCATCGGCGTTGCCGTCCTGGCCGTGGCCGTCCTCGTCGGGTTGCTGGTCGGGCCGGTTCGGATCGGCGCGGCGAACGTCCTGCGCTGGCTCTTCTCGTTCGGCGACCCGCCGCCGGGCATGTCCGAACAGCAGGCGTTGATCCTGGCCGACCTCCGGCTGCCGAGGGTGATCGTCGCCGGCCTCGTCGGCGCGTCGCTCGCGGCCTCGGGCGCCGCGTACCAGGCGGTGTTCCGCAACCCGCTCGCCGACCCGTACCTGTTGGGAGCGGCCGCCGGCGCCGGGCTCGGTGCGACGATCGCCGTCGCGTACGGACCGTCCGGCGCGCTCGAGCTCACGGTCCCGGTCGCGGCGTTCATCGGGGCGCTCCTCGGCGTCGGGCTGGCATACGGGCTGGGGCGCTCGACCCTCGGCGGGGGCTCGACCACGAGCCTCGTCCTGGCCGGCGTCGCCGTCGCCTCGTTCCTGACCGCCGTGCAGACCTTCCTACAGCAGCAACGTTCGGAGACGCTCCGCCAGGTCTACACCTGGATCCTCGGGCGGCTCGGGACGACCGGGTGGGACGACGTGCGTCTGGCGCTGCCCTCGGTCGTCCTCGCGCTCGCGACGATGTGGGCGGTGCGCCGCCTGCTCGACGTGATCGAGGTTGGCGACGTCGAGGCACAGAGCCTCGGCCTGCACGTGGCCCGGCTGCGACTTGTCGTGGTGATCGCCGCTTCGCTCGCGACCGCGGCCGCCGTCGCGGTCGCTGGGTTGATCGGGTTCGTCGGGCTGATCATCCCGCACTCGGTCCGGCTGATGGTCGGCGGCAGCTACCGATCGGTGCTGCCGCTGTCGGTGCTGTTCGGCGCGTCGTTCCTCATCCTCGTCGACACCCTCGCGCGGACCGTCGTGGCACCGGCCGAGATCCCGATCGGCGCCATCACGGCGTTCATCGGGGCACCGTTCTTCATCGCGGTGCTCCGACGGAACCGGAGGGCGGCGTGAAGCTCGACGAGCGGGCAGGCGTGGCGACGGCGCTCGAGGTACGCGACCTCACGGTCGAGCTCGGCGGGCGTCCGATCGTCTCCGATGTCCGCATGGACGTCCTCGAGGGTGGGTGGGTGTGCGTGATCGGACCCAACGGGGCGGGCAAGACCACGCTCGTCCATGCGATCGCCGGGCTGCTCCCACGCTCGGGGGCGGTGCGGCTGTGGGGACGTCCGATCGGGGAGCTCGGCAGGCGGGAGCGCGCCCGCACGATCGCGCTGGTGCCGCAGCTGCCGGTGATCCCCGAGAGCTTCACGGTGGAGCAGTACGCGCTGCTCGGGCGCACGCCGCACCTCGGACTGCTGGCGTCGGAGGGACCTCGGGATCTCGAGGCGGTGGCGTCGGCGCTCGAACGGCTGGATCTCGGCTGGGCCGCGTCGAGGAGGCTCGACACGCTGTCGGGCGGCGAGCTTCGACGGGCGGTGATCGCGCGCGCGATCGCGCAGGAGGCGTCGGTGCTCCTGCTCGATGAGCCGACCACGGGCCTGGACATCGCCCAGCAGCTCCGCGTGCTCGAGCTCGTCGAGGAGCTCCGGATGGCCGACGGGCTGACCGTGATCTCGACGATGCACGACCTCACCCTCGCCGGCCGGTTCGCGCACCGGTTCGCGCTGCTGTCCGAGGGACGCGTGGTGGCCGAGGGCACACGAGCCGAGGTCCTGCTTCCCCACGTGATCGCCGAGCACTACGGTGCACGGGTCGGCGTGATCGACGATGGAACGCTCGGGTGGGCCGTCGTGCCGCTCTCGGGGCAGGAGCGATGATCATCGACGAGCCCGTGGAACCGTCGACCGACGAGCCACCGACCGAGGGGCCCGAGCGCGCGACCGAACACGTCCCGTCCCGAGTGCTGGTGCACACCGGCGACGGCAAGGGCAAGTCGTCCGCCGCGATGGGGGTGATGCTCCGCGCGGTGTCGGCCAGCTGGAAGGTGGCGGTGATCCAGTTCGTGAAGTCGGGGAGGTGGCGCACGGGCGAGGAGGCCACCGGTCGGGCCCTCGGCGTCGACTGGTGGTCGCTCGGCGACGGCTTCACGTGGGACTCCACCGACATGGACCGGACGGAGGCCGTCGCTCGCGAGGCGTGGCTCTCGGCGGCCGGGCTCATCCGGGCGGGCAGGCACCGGCTGGTCGTCCTGGACGAGATCACCTACCCGATGAACTGGGGTTGGATCGATACGGCCGAGGTCGTCGAGACCATCCGATCTCGCCCCCATGACGTCAGCATCGTCGCGACCGGGCGGGATGCGCCCGCCGAGCTGCGTGAGGTCGCCGACACCGTCACCGAGATGGTGAGCGAGAAGCACGCGTTCGACCAGGGGATCTCCGCGATGCGCGGGATCGAGTTCTGATGCCGTACACGTTCCTGATCGGGGGCGCGCGCAGCGGGAAGTCGTCGCTCGCCGTCCGGCTGGCCTCGGCGTTCGACGGGCCGGTGGTGGTCATCGCCACCGCGGAGGCTCGCGACGACGACATGGCTGAACGCATCCGCGCTCACCGCGCATCTCGCCCGGATGCCTGGGAGACCGTGGAGGCACCGATCGAGGTGCTCGACGCGGTCGGCGGCGCAGGCGAGGACGCATGCGTGGTCCTCGACTGCCTCACGCTCTGGGTGTCCAACGCGATCGAGGCCGGCGCCTCAGGGGAAGAGATCGACGCCGAGGCTCGGACGCTGACCTCGATCCTGGCCGCGCGGCCCGCCTCGTCCGTGGTCGTGAGCAACGAGGTGGGGCTCGGCATCGTGCCGGCGAACGTCCTGGCTCGGACGTACCGAGACGTGCTCGGGCGTGTGAACGCGTCGTTCGCCGCCGAGGCGTCGCGATCGCTGTTCGTGGTCGCCGGTCGCGGCCTGCCGCTCGAGGAGGTGACCCCGACGTGAATCGCGGCGATCTCCTCGAACGGACGATCGCATCCATCTCCCCGACCGATCACGGCGTCGCGGCGGAAACCGCCCGGCTGCTCGACGCGAAGACCAAGCCACCCCACAGTCTCGGACGACTCGAGGAGCTCGCGTGCCGGCTGGCGGCGATCCGCGGCTGCGTGCCGGAGGGACCCCTGCGCCCAGCGATCGTCGTCGCGGCGGCGGACCACGGGGTCGCGGCTCGGGACGTGAGCGCGTACCCGAAAGAGGTCACCGCACAGATGCTCGCGAACTTCGCGGGCGGAGGTGCCGCCATCTGCGTGCTCGCCCGCGAGGCGGGGGCCGGGCTCGTCATCGTGGATGCCGGCGTGATCGGCGGCGTCGCGGTCGTCGATGGTGTTCGCGCGGAGGTCGTGGACGGCGTCCGATGCACCGACGACCTCACGATGGGGCCCGCGATGCCACGGTCGACGGCGATCGGCATGATCGAGCGCGGGATCGCCCTGACCGAGGAGCTCGCGGTCGACGGCGTCCAGATCCTCGGCCTCGGCGAGATGGGGATCGCGAACACGACCTCGGCGAGCGCCCTGACCGCGGCGCTGCTCGCGGCCGAGCCATCGCTCGTGTGCGGCCCCGGAACCGGGATCGACGATGCGGGCCTCGCGAGGAAGGTCGACGCCGTTCGCCGGGGGCTCGCAGCGAACAGGCTCCCGCGCCGGGACGCCGATCCGGCCGACGTGCTTTCGGCGGTGGGTGGCCTCGAGATCGCGTTCTTGGTCGGGGTGACCCTCGGCGCTGCGGCGCGGCGGATCCCCGTCCTCCTCGATGGGTTCATCTCGAGCGTGGCCGGGCTGGTCGCGATCGGGTTCCAGGAACCGACTGCCGCCTCGCTCATCGCGGCCACGCGCTCGCCCGAACCCGGTCACGCGCTGGTGCTCGAGCACCTTGGGCTCGAACCCCTTCTCGACCTTGGGCTGCGCCTCGGCGAGGGCACCGGCGCGGCGCTCGCGCTCCCCCTCGTGCGCTCGGCGATCGCGATCCTGACCGACATGGCCACGTTCGACGCCGCCGGCGTCAGCGGACCCGCGCCCGCGGTCGATCCTCTGTCGGCCGCCGCCGATGCGTGAGCGGACCGGACCTGTCATCGCGGCGCTCTCGTTCCTGAGCGCGGTCCCGGTCGGTCGCGCCGTCGAGCTTGGCCAACGCGACCTTCGGCGCGGCGCGGCGCTGATGCCGGCGGTCGGTGCGGTGGTCGGCGCGCTCGTCGCGCTCGTGGCCTGGGGTTCGGCTCAGGTGCTGCCGCCATTCGTCGCCGCGGGGCTCGGCATCGCGGCCGGCGTGTCCGTGACCGCCGCGCTCCATCTCGACGGGCTCGGGGACGTCGCAGACGGAATCGGGGCCTCGCTGGCCGGAAGCGATCCGGCGCACGCGATGCGCGACCCGCGTTTGGGGACGTTCGGCATCGCGGCGGTCGTGCTCGACCTGCTGCTGAAGACGTCGACCCTGTCCGCGCTCGTGGTCACTGGGTTCCCATGGCCGGTGGTCGCCGCCGGTACGCTCTCGCGCGTCGCGCCGGTCGCCATGGCGTGGCGGCTTCCCTACGCGGGCGGTGGAACGGGAACGTGGACCGCCGGGATCGGTGCCGGCGCGGTCGCCATCGCGTCGGGAATCGCCCTCGCCATCGCGATCCCCAGCGCCGGCATCGCCACGCTCGGCATGACCGTCGCCGTCGCGGCCGCGTCGACCCTCATCGGCTGGTGGTCGAACCGGCGTCTGGGCGGCGTGACCGGCGACGCGTTCGGGGCCGCGATCGAGCTCGGCGAGACGTTCGCGCTCGTGGCCGTCCTCGCCGCTCGCTGAGGGCCGCGAGCGCGGGTGGCGGAAGCGCGAACGCCCGGTCTATGCTGCGGAAGGATCGGCGGGGTGCGGAAGCTCATCGGGAGTCTCGCGTTAGCGCTC
>DATEQE010000037.1:0-2829 GCA_035272825.1 Actinomycetota bacterium | reverse complement strand
TGGTGGTGGACGCCCGTGTCGACGGCCGCGTCCTCCCTGTTCGCCTGGATGTCCGATGGGTGGCAGCGGGCCTCGATGTGGACCCTCCAGTGGGTCCACGTCGCGATCATCCTCGGGTTCCTCGTCTATCTGGGGTACTCGAAGCACCTGCACATCGCCACGAGCGCGATCAACGTCTACTTCGCGAACACCCGACCGCGGGGCACCCTGACACCGCTCCGGATCGATCTCGATAGCGCCGAGACGGACGACGTGCACCTCGGCGCGGCCACCATCACGGATCTCACGTGGAAGCAGACCCTGGACCTGTACGCGTGCACCGAGTGCGGGCGGTGTCAGGGAGCGTGCCCGGCGTGGAACACGGGCAAGCCGCTCTCGCCCAAGCTCCTGGTCATGAACCTGCGGGATCACCTCTTCGAGCGTGGCCCGCAGATCCTGGAAGCCAGGGCGGCCGAGACCGAGCTCGAACCGGTCCCCCTCGTGCCCGAGATCGTCGACGAGGAGGTCCTGTGGGCCTGCACGACATGCGGCGCCTGCATGCAGGAGTGCCCGGTCGACATCGAGCACGTCGACACGATCGTCGACCTGCGCCGCAACCTCGTGATGGCGGAGTCTCGGTTCCCGGCCGAGGCCGGCGCCCTGCTCCGCAACCTCGAGACGGCCGGCAACCCGTGGGGCATGCCGCAGGCGCAGCGAGCGGACTGGGCGAAGGGTCTCGACGTCCGCGTGATCGAGGAGAGCCGGCAGTCGCCCGAGTACCTGTACTGGGTCGGGTGCGCGGGGGCGTTCGACGACCGGGCGACGTCGATCTCCAGGGCGGTCGTGCAGCTGCTGCAGCGCGCCGGCGTGTCGTTCGCGATCCTCGGGCCGCGCGAGCTCTGCACCGGCGACCCCGCGCGCCGGCTTGGCAACGAGTACCTCTTCCAGACCCTGGCCGAGCAGAACGTGGAGACGCTCTCGAGCGCCGGCGTCACGAACGTGGTCGCGAACTGCCCGCACTGCTTCAACACCCTGCGCAACGAGTACCCCGACTACGGCGGACGGTTCGAGGTGATCCACCACTCGCAGCTGTTCGCGCACCTGGTCGCCGAGGGCCGTCTGCGGCCGACCGGCCGGGTCTCCGCCACGCTCACGTACCACGACCCCTGCTACCTCGGGCGCCACAACGGTGTCTATCGCGATCCTCGCGCGGCGTTGGAGGCGGTGCCGGGCGTCCGGACGGTCGAGATGCCCCGTCACGGGGACCGCGCGTTGTGCTGCGGGGCCGGCGGGGCCCGCATGTGGATGGAGGAGCGCATCGGCACGCGGATCAACGAGGAGCGCGCCGACGAGGCCGCGTCAACCGGCGCCGACACCGTCGGGGTCGCCTGCCCCTACTGCCTGATCATGCTGGATGACGGCGAGCGGGCCCGCGGCGGGCGCACCGAGGTGCTCGACCTCGCGCAGGTGCTGGCGCGCTCGGTGGTCGGCCCGCAGGCCTGACCCAAGGGTCTGCCCCTCACGGAGCAGGGCGTCCGAGGCCGAGGCCGGTGCCTGGGAGCTACGCGCCCGTGAGCGGCGGTTCAAGCCGCCGCCCCGAACGACCGAAATGAGAACTGGACGAACAGCTTCGGCATCCCCTGGCTGGGGGGTAACGACCGGAGGTGCGCGCCGATGCAACGGCGGGCACCTTTGAGAAGGCATGCAGAAGGACGTGAGAAGGCATGCAGAAGGACGGAGGACGGTGGAAGCAATGACGCTCCGGGGCGAGGCCACGTCCGCCGAGGGCCTCGGACGACCCGATGAGGTCCTCGTACCTCGAGACCTGGACGGACCGGTCGAGAGCGACCGGGCCCGTCTCGCGTACGCGATCCACGACGGGCTGACGCAGGTGGTCACCGCATCCGTCCTCGAGCTCGAGTCGCTCGCCCATCGCGCCGAGATCGCGCCGTCGGAGGCCGCCGAGGCGCTCCGCCAGGCGGTCCTCGAGCTGCGGCGGGCGCTCGACGAGATCCGCGGTGTCCTCGCGAACCTGACGGCGGTCGCCCCGGCGACGGCACAGCCGATCGAGGAGCTGCTGCGCAGCGTCCTGGATCGCTGGCAGCTCCCGGCGACGTGGTCGATCGAAGGCGACCTGGCCGAGGTGCCGCCGTCCGTGCTCGAGGCCGCGTCGTCGGTGATCCGGGAAGGCATCGCGAACGCCGCCAAGCACGCGGACGGTCGCGAGGTCGCCGTGCGCGTCCTCGCATCCGATCGTTCGGTCGAGGTCAGCGTGGAAGACCACGGCCGGGGTTTCGAGAGCTCGCAGCACGAACCGGCCACCGGTCACCTGGGCCTGGACATGTTGCGTCGGCGGGTCGCCGACGTCCACGGCACGCTCGACGTCAGATCGGCGCCGGGCAGAGGAACGCGGGTCGTCGCGAGGCTGCCCCGTTACGGACAAGGAGCAAGCCCGTGAAGGTGCTCGTGGTCGACGACCATGCGCTGGTGCGCCGCGGGATGGGGCACGTGATCCACGAGTGCTTCTCCGATGCAGAGGTGGTCGAGGCGGGGAGCGCGACCGAGGCGCTCGAGAAGCTATCGAGCGGCACGATCGACATCGCGCTGGTAGACGTGCGCATGCCTGAGTCCGACGGCCTCGAGCTGCTGCACAACGTGAAGAGCCGTTGGCCGGACCTGCCCGTGATCATGCTGACGTCGTTCGACCATGCGCACTACGTGCGCCGTGCGCTCGCCGAGGGCGCGGCCGGGTACATGCTGAAGGACGCCACGCCCGAGGACCTCGAACAGGCGATCAACGTCGCGCTGTCCGGCGGCGGCAACGTCCTGTCCCCGAAGGTGATCCAGAAC
>DATEQE010000036.1:0-2994 GCA_035272825.1 Actinomycetota bacterium | reverse complement strand
ACAGGTCCTCGAGCTCCCACTTGACCTGCTGCACGCCGAGCCGGTGCGCGAGCGGCGCGTAGATCTCGAGTGTCGCGGTGGCGATCCGTCGCTGCTTGTCCTTCGGGAGCGCGGAGAGCGTGCGCATGTTGTGCAGTCGGTCGGCGAGCTTGATCAGCAGAACCCGGATGTCGCCCGCCATCGCAACGATCATCTTGCGGACGTTCTCCGCCTGCTCGTGCTCCCGGCTGCGGAACGAGAGCGCGTCGAGCTTGGTGAGGCCGTCCACGATCCGAGAGACCTCGGGCCCGAACCCGGACTCGAGGTCCGCGACGCTCACGTCGGTGTCCTCGACGGTGTCGTGCAGGAGCGCCGCCTCCAGGGTCGTGGTGTCCAGACCCAGGTCGGCCAGGATCTGGGCAACGGCGAGCGGGTGCTCGATGAAGTCCTCGCCCGACAGGCGCTTCTGGCCCTCGTGGTGCTCGGCGGCGAACCGGTAGGCGCGCTCGATCTCCTTCAGGTCCGCCTTGGCGTTGTAGTCCTTGACGGTGCGAACGAGCGCCTCGATGCCGTCGTGTGCCTCGGGCTCACCCGAGCGCAGGCGCGACAGGATGCCGCCGCGCCGCTCGGTCCTGACCTCCTCGCCCGTGTCCACGCTCGCCTCTCGCCCAGGACACCAAGTCTACGCCGCAGGTGCACGCGAACCGAGGCGGCGACTCCCGATGGAGGCAACGAGCGGCGGCGGCGACCCCAACGGGTCCTAGAAGCGCAGGAGCGTATACATGTCGTGGCCCTCGAGCTTCTGGCGCCCGTGCAGGAACTCGAGCTCGATCAGGCACGAGATCCCCACGACCTTGCCGCCGATCCGTTCGACCAGCTCGGCGGTCGCGCGGGAGGTCCCGCCGGTCGCGAGCACGTCGTCGACGATGAGCACCCGTTCGCCCGGGGCGACGGCGTCCCGATGGATCTCGAGGGTGGCCGTCCCGTACTCGAGCTCGTACTCGGCGGCCTCGGTCTCCCACGGAAGCTTGTCCACCTTGCGGACCGGCACGAAGCCGGCGCCGAAGTGGTACGCCACCGGCGACGCGAGGATGAAACCCCTCGCCTCGATCCCGACCACCTTGTCCACGTTGCCCCGCCCGAAGTGCACGACGATCAGGTCGATCACCGTCGAGAACGCGAGTGGATCGGCAAGGAGGGGTGTGATGTCCTTGAACAGGACACCCTCCTGCGGGAAGTCGGGCACGTCCCGGACGAGCGCCTTTAGCTGATCGAGATCCACGGGGTCACCTCCGCCGGCGTTTGGCGGGCTGGCGTCGCTTGCTCTTGGGGCGCGGGCGCGAGGACGCCTGCCCGCTTCTGACGGCCTGCCGGGAACCGCCGGCGGCAGCCACCGCGGCCGGCGCGGCCTCCTGCTCCTCCTCGGCCGCCTCCTGACCGTTGGTCGGGACGGCACGCAGGCGGCGCTCCGCCTTGCCCCCTCGCTCGAGGCGCGCCCGGAGCTGCTGGTACCTGGGCTCGCGCTCCTTCAGGATCACCAGGATCGGCGTCGCGACGAAGATCGAGGAGTAGGCGCCCGTCACAACGCCGATCAGCATCGCGAACGCGAAGTCCTTCAGCGTGTCGCCGCCGAATAGCAGCAGCGACAAGATCGGCAGGACCACCACGAGCGACGTGTTGACCGACCGCATCAGCACCTGGTTCATCGAGTAGTTCGCGACCCCCTCGTACGTGTCCTTGCCGAGCAGCGCGGTCGACTCGGTGTTCTCCTTCACCTTGTCGAAGATCACCACGGTGTCGTACAGCGAGAACCCGAGGATCGTCAGGATCGCGATCACGGTCGGCGGCGAGACCTCGCGGCCGGTGAGCGCGTAGACGCCGGCCGTGATCAGGACGTCGTGCACCATCGCGACCATCGCGCCGACGGCCATCTTCCATTCGAACCGGAGCGTGATGTACAGGGTGATCGCGAACAGGACGACCACCAGCCCGATGAGAGCCTGTCGCGAGATCTGTTCCCCCCACGTGGGGCCGACCACCTGCGCGCTGATGTCGTCCGGACTGATGCCTGCCTGCTGCGCGAGCGCCTCGAACAGCTGCGTCCGTTCGGCGGCGGTGAGGTCGGTGAGGGCCGAGGTCCGGATCGAGACTTGGTCGCCGCCCACGATCTGCACCTCGGCGGTCGCGCGGTCGAACGGATCCTGCGCGAGGAGGTCACGCACCTGTTCGACGGTCACGTCCTTGGAGAGCCGATACTCGATCAGCGTGCCGCCCGTGAAATCGATCGAGTAGTTCAGCCCCAGGAACACGAGCGCGAGGATCGAGATCAGGATCGCCGAGCCCGAGAGGATGAACCACCGACGACGCCGCTGGATGATGTGAAACTCGGGATGCCGGTACCCGCGGAACGTGTCGAACGCGCGCCGGAAGCTCATTCCGACCCCCCGGCGATCGCGGGCACCACGTCCGGGGCGCCGAGCTCTCGATCCGCCGCCAGGCCCGCCTTGATGCCCATCACGCGCCAGTTCACGATCCGCTCGTTGCGCGTGAGAAGCGACACGGCCGGGCGCTTGAAGAAGTAGACGACGAACAGGTCAAGGAGCGTAGCCACGCCCAGCGTGAGCGCGAACCCACGCACGGAGGAGATCGCGGTGACGTACAGGACCGCCGCCGCGATCGCGGTCACGAGGTCGGCGGCCACGATCGTCCGGAACGACCGCTTGAATGCGGGTGCGACCGCGGCACGGGGCGAGCGTCCGGCGTGGACCTCGTCCTTCAGCCGTTCGAAGAACACGATGTAGGAGTCGGCGGTGACGCCGAGCGAGATGACGAGCCCCGCGACGCCGGCGAGCGTGAGGTTGTACCCGATCGACCTGCCGGCGAGGGCAACGAGGCCGAGCGCGAGGATCGCCCAGATCATCATCCCGACCCAGGCGACCACGGCGAGGATCCGGTAGTAGAACAGGAGGTAGGCCGCGAGCAGCACGAGCCCCGCGATCGCCGCGATAAGCCCCT
>DATEQE010000035.1:0-9644 GCA_035272825.1 Actinomycetota bacterium | reverse complement strand
ACGCCGATCTTCGCGATCGCGCGGATGGCGGGATGGACGGCCCACGTGCGCGAACAGTACGCGGACAACCGCGTGATCCGGCCCGGATCGGAGTACATCGGACCCCGCGGTCAGTCGTGGGTCCCGATCGACGAACGGTAGTCCGGCTCAGGCGGGGACCGGAGGCGGCGGAGCCGCGGGCTGCGAGCCACTCGCGGAGGCCACGTCCCACACGCGGTTCAGGTGCTCCTGCACGTACGCCGCCATCCCGAACCAGATCACGAGCGCCAGGATCACGACGAGCGCCGGCGAGATCTGCGATTGGATCCCCCGCTGCTGCTGCATCTGCACGATGTGGTTCGAGGTGTTGTAGTAGGCGATGAACGGCGGGACGATCAGGAGGAAGCCGGGGATCACGGCGAGGAGCGAGCGCGACGGGCTGATCGTCTGGTCGCCGGTGTAGCGCAGGATCTCCTCGTTGACCTTGTAGTACCAATACAGCCCGTAGATCCCGAGCGTGATGATCGTCAGCCCCAGCACACCGAGCGGGTTGCGCTTGAGGTAGGTCTGTCCCTGGATCGTCACCTGTTCAGCCATGGTTCCTCCTCCCTCGGTATTGCTCGGCGAGTCTATGCCGGGCCGGGGACGGGGCGTGGGAGCAGCCCGGCTCCCTCGATCACGTGCCGGACGGACTCCTCTCGGCCGAGCCCCATCACGTGCACGCCCGAGATGCCCGGCATCGCCCGCAGCCCCGAAACGATCTCGACGCACCGCGCGGTCCCGAGCGCCTCCGCCTCGGGACCGGCATCCTCGAGCGCGCGGAGCAGGGCGTCCGGAACGTGGACGCCGGGCAGGTGCTCGTTCATGTACCGAGCCTGCTTCGCGCTCCGCAGCGGCGCCACGCCGACGAACACGGCCGTCCGCTCGAACACGCCGCGGGCGCGGACGATCTCGGCCCAGGCCGCCAGCCGGTCCAGGTCGTAGGCGATCTGGGTCATCACGAACCCGGCGCCGGCGTCGAGCTTGACCTCGAGTCGGGCCGGGTCGTAGTGCTCGACGAGCGGGCTGTCCGCCACGCCGACGAAGTAGCGGGGCGCCGGAGCGATCTCGGTTCCCGACGGGAGCTTCGAGTCCTCACGGAGCGTCGAGGCGAGCGCGATGAGGTCGAGCAACCCGAGGTCGTTGACCGGTGCGGCGTCGGGCTCGTCCCCGACCGACAGCGGGTCGCCGGTGAGGCACAACAGGTTGCGGGCACCGAGCCCCCAGGCCCCGAGGAGATCGGCGGCGATCGCCAGCCGGTTCCGATCGCGGACCGTGAGCTGGAGCGTGGGTTCGAGCCCCGTCCTGGCGACGATCGCAGCACCGGCGACCGGCGACATGTGCGAGCTCGCCGTCGGGTTGTCGGTGACGTTGACGGCGTCCGCGTAGCCGACGAGCTCGCGCGCCTGGCGTTCGACCGGTTCGGGATCGCTCGACCTCGGGGGGACGACCTCGGAGGTCACGCAGAAGCGATGCGAGCGCGCGAGCGCCTCGAGCCTGCTGCCCGGTTCGCTCAACGTTGGTCGGAGAGCTTCTCGGCCGCGGTGACGGTGTTGAGCAGCAGCATCGCGGTGGTCATCGGACCGACGCCGCCGGGGACCGGTGTGATCATCCCGGCGACCTCCTTCACCTCGTCGAACGCCACATCGCCGACCAGGCCGTGCTCGGTCCGGTGCACGCCCACGTCGACCACGACCGCGCCCGGTTTGATCATGTCGGCGGTGACGAGCTGCGGTCGCCCCGTCGCGGCGACCAGGATGTCGGCGCGCCGCGTGTGCTCCGCCAGGTCTCGCGTCTTGATGTGACAGACCGTCACGGTCGCGTTGCCGCGGATCCAGTCCTGCGCGAGCAGGATCGACAGCGGCGCCCCGACCAGATCGCCGTAGCCGGCCACCACGATCTCGGCGCCCTCGAGCTCGACCCCCGAGCGGAGCAAGAGCTCGACGATCCCGTAGGGGGTCGCCGGGGGGAACGACGGCTCGCCGCGGACCATCAGCCCGACGTTGAATGGATGCAGGCCGTCGACGTCCTTGCGCGGATCGATCGTGGTCTGCACCGCGAGCTCGCTGATGTGCTTCGGCAACGGGAGCTGCACAATGATCCCGTGGATCTCGGGGTCGCGGTTCAGCCGCCGGATCGTCGCGAGGAGTTCGCCCTCGGTGATGAAGCCGGGCATGTCCACCTGCTCCGAACGCATCCCGACCTCGGAGCACGCCTTGTGCTTGGCCCCCACGTAGATCCGTGAGGCCTCGTCGGCGCCCACGAGCACGGCCGCGAGGCCGGGCTGGATCCCGCGATCGACGAGCGCCATCGCCCGTTCGGCCACCTGCGCCTTGATCTGCGCGGCGATCGCCCTGCCGTCCAGGATCGTTGCGGTCACGAGCCGAATCCTACCGACGGGCCGGCTGCGGAGCCCGCGGGAGACCGTGAGCGTCGGGTCCTCGGTCAGTGCCGGAAGTGCCGCCGCCCGGTCATGACGACGGCCATCCCTCGAGCCTCCGCCACCGAGAGCACCTCCTCGTCCCGGATCGAACCCCCGGGGTGGATCACGGCCGTCACCCCGGCGTCCGCCGCGACCTCGACCGCGTCGGGGAACGGGAAGAACGCGTCGCTCGCCATGACCGAGCCCTTCGCGCGGTCACCCGCCTTCCGTACGGCGAGCACCGACGCGTCCACCCGCGACATCTGGCCGGCCCCCACGCCGACCGTCGCCAGCTGGCGCGCGAACACGATCGCGTTCGACTTCACCCGCATCGAGACGATCCAGGCGAACCGCAGGTCACGCCATTCGTCCACGCTGGGCTGCCGGATCGAGACGACCTCGAGGTCGGCCGCGCTCTCGGGCGCGGCGTCCGCGTCCTGGAGGAGCGCTCCCCCGTGCAGCACACGGACGTCGAGGCCACCGGTCTCCGGGAGCGGCGCTCGGACCACACGCAGGCCCTTGCGTTCGGCGAATGCGGCTAGCGCGCCCTCCGAGAACGACGGAGCGACCACGACCTCGGTGAACACGTCGGCCATCGCCCCCGCCGCGTCCTCGTCCGCCTCGCGCCCGAAGGCGACGATCCCACCGAACGCGCTGACGGTGTCGGACTCGAACGCCGCCGCGTACGAGGCCGCGAGCGATCCCTGGACGGCCGCGCCACACGGGTTGTTGTGCTTCACGATCACAGCCGCGGGTCCGAGCTGCGCGAGGTCGCCCGCGAGCGTGAGCGCGGCGTCCACGTCCAACCAGTTGTTGAACGACATCTCCTTGCCCTCGACGAGCACCTCCGCGCCGCCCAGCACGCCGGGCCCGGCCGCCGCTCGGTACAACGCCCCACGCTGGTGGGGGTTCTCGCCGTACCGGAGATCCGCCTGCTTCTCGAACGCGAGCCCCACGAACGCCGGCGTCGCGGCGTCCCGCGAGGCGAACCAGCCCGCAACCGCGGCGTCGTAGGCGGCCGTGTGCGCGAACGCCTCGGCAGCAAGCTCCCGTCGCAGCTCCAGCGAGAGACCGCCCTCCGCCCTGATCGCATCGAGCACCTGGCCGTAGCGCGACGGGCTCACGATCACGCCGACCGAGGCGAAGTTCTTCGCGGCCGCGCGGACCATCGCCGGTCCCCCGATGTCGATCTTCTCGATCACGTCGTCCTCGCCGGCCCCGCTCGCCACGGTCTCGAGGAACGGGTACAGGTTCACGACCACGAGATCGATCGGCTCGATGCCGTGCTCGGCGAGCTGTGACCCGTGCTCGGGCTTGCGACGGTCGGCCAGGATGCCCGCGTGGATCTTGGGGTGCAGGGTCTTCACGCGACCGTCGAGCATCTCGGGGAACCCCGTCACCGCTTCCACCGACGTCACGTCGATGCCGGCCGCCGCGATCGTCGCCGCCGTCCCGCCGGAGGAGACGAGTTCGACGCCGAGCGCCGAGAGCTCGCGCGCGAGCTCGACTACCCCTTCCTTGTCGAACACCGCGAGGAGCGCTCGCCGGACCGGGCGGACGTCGGTCATCTCGGCGCCGCCTGCACCACGCGGACGATGCGGCCCTCGACCACCAATCGGCCCTCGCCGAGAGCAAGGACGGCCGAGGGCAGGAGCCGATGCTCCACCTCGTGGATGCGTTCCTCGAGCGCATCCCGGGTGTCGTCCGGGCGGACCTCGATCGCCTCCTGGAACACGACGGGTCCATGATCGACCTCCTCGTCGACCAGGTGCACGGTCACCCCGGTCACCTTCACGCCCCACGCGAGGGCGTCAGCGACCGCGCTCGTGCCGGGGAACGCCGGGAGCAGCCCCGGATGCACGTTCAGGATCCGATCGGGGAACGCCCCGACGAGCTCGGGCCCCACGATCCGCATGTAGCCGGCGAGCGCGACGAGGTCGATCGCGCGGTCGCGCAGGATCTCGACCAGCGCGTGGTCGAACGCGGCTCGATCACCGAAGGCTCCGGGGTCGATGTGCACGGCCTCGACGGATCGACCCCGCGCCCGGTCGAGGGCTCCCGCACCCGCGCGGTCGCTGATCGCGAGGACCACCCACGGGCCGACGACGGCGTCGTCGAGGAGCGCCTGCAGGTTCGTCCCTGCTCCCGAGGCAAGGACGGCCACCCGAGCGGTCACGTCGCGCACGCTAGGGAGGGTCCGCCGAACCGTCAACCGCGACCGCCTCGGGGGGTGGCGGTACCCTTCGGTCGTGCCACCGGACGAACGCTCGTCGAAGGTCCTCGATCGATGCGACCGACATCCGGGAAGCCCGGCGGTCGCACGGTGCGATGGGTGCGGCCGCCCGATGTGCCTTGCGTGCTCGACACCGGTGCGCGGGGAGAACTTCGGCAGCGAGTGCCTCGCCGACGTCTTGGGCCCCGATGTCGGCGGCACCACCGACCCGAGCACCCCGCGCCCCGACCGCGGCGTCAGGACGTTCGCGCTCGCGGCCTTCGGCGTCGCCGTCCTCGCGACGGTGCTCCCGTGGAGTCGGTTCGGACCTGGCTCGGGCGCGTTCGGCGCCTGGACGCGGAGCGGCCACTGGTCCCTGGTCGCCGCGCTCGCCGCGATCGGCGGACTCCTCATCACCGCCGCGCGGCTGCTCTCCCGGCTGCGGGATCCCGGATGGGACGTCGCGATCGCGGGCCTCGGGGCGCTGGTGGTCGTCGCCTCCCTGCTCTCGGTGCTGTTCCCACCCGCATTCTCGCGGCCCTGGCTCGGACCATGGTTCGCCGTCGTCGCCGGCGCGATCGCATGTGGGACCTCGATCCTTGCCGCCAGGAGCGCCCGAGAGACAAGAGCCGCAGGCATTTGACTCCGTACTAGGCTCGGTGTTCGATAGCCCCGGCTCGAGGAGCCGCTGCGCGGGGAGCCCAGAAAGGAGCCTGCATGTCGCAGTCGGGTGGGTTCGACTGGTCGAAGATGTCCACGGCCAGCAGGATCTTGATCATCGCTGGCGCGCTCTACATCATCGATCTCTTCCTCGCATGGCAAAGCGTCGATCTCGGCGTACTCGGGTCGGTGACCGTGAGCGGCGCGCACGGGATCGGCGTGCTGAACCTTCTCCTCGCGATCGCGCTCGTGGCCTGGGAGGTGATGGACGTCGCGGGGGTGGAGATCAACGCACCCAAGTCGTTGATCAGCGCCGCGCTCGCGGGCGGGATCGTGCTGTTCACGATCCTGAAGATCATCGTCGACAGCGAGGCGATCGCGATCTTCGCGTGGATCGGGCTCATCCTGGCCCTGGTGATCGGATACGGAGGCTGGATGCGCTGGCAGGAACACCAGGCCTCGGGCGGGGGCATGGGTGGGAGCAGCACCGGCGGCACCGCTCCGCCTCCGATGCCCGGCGGCCCACCGGGTTGATGCACTGAGCTCCGACCGATCGTGGCGAACGGCCCGGCGATCGCCGGGCCGTTCGCGTTTCCGCGACCTCGATCTCTCGGTCCTCGCCCGGACGTACGATGCTGAGGACGCCGTGAAGCCATGCCCGTTCTGCGCCGAGGAGATCCGGGACGAAGCGATCAAGTGCCGCTTCTGCGGCAGCATGCTCGACGAGCCCCTCCCCGGCCCCCCGCCGGATCAACCGAGCTCGTCGACCGGCGACGAGGCGCTCCAGTTCACCCACTCGGGCTCGAGGTACCTCCTCGGGTACGGACGGGACTTCTTCGGGATCTGGGACCGCCAGGGCGGTCACGGTCCGGTCTCGCGCTACCCGAGGACCGACGACGGGTGGCGGTCGGCCTGGAGCTCGTTCACCGCCTGGGAGCCGCAGAGCGCCGAGGTGGGCATCGGCGCCGCATCCACCCGGCTCTCGACGGTCACCCCACAGGGCGCCTGGGTGGCGCCGGGGCCGCCGCCGCGTCGGGTGAGCGGTGCCTGGTGGCTCCTCCCGATCTTCATGGGCTGGGTTGGTGGCCTGATCGCCTGGCTCGTGAACAAGGACGTCGACCCCAAGCGCGCCCGAGCGATGCTCTTCACGGGGATCGCGATCAGTGCGGTCGTGATCATCCTGCTCGTCTCCGCACCCCCCTCCACCCCCTGAACCGCGACGTCGCGCCCCCGAGCGCACCGCCGATCACCCCCCAGGCGAGCGCGACCAGGGTTCCCGTGACCGGATCGGGACCGATCCACAGGTGACCACCTCGACCGACGGCATCTGGGTCGGTGCCGTACGACAGGGTGATCGACGAAGCCACGATCGCCCCGAGCATCACGACGGCGAAGACGAGGCCGGCCGCGGCCCCCACCACGGGCGGAGCGGCCCCCGAGCGTTCCGAGACGGATCCCGCCCATCGGCCGCCCACGATCGTCGCGATCGCGGGAACGAGCAGGAACACCAGGTACCCCGGCGGCGCGTTTCCGGACGCCACCTCGCCGCTCGGCACGGCGAACGACGGGAACCGCCCGTAGCACAGGACGTCCGAGCGCTCGCTCCCCCGGATCACGTCACACGCACCCGCGGCCGGCACGAAGGTCCAGATCGCCTCGTTCGGCGAGAGCGCGAGGTGATGGGCGAGGAGGGCCGACCCCGATCCCGGCCGCTCGAACACGGTATCGAAGTACCGAGCCGTCGACGGCGTCGCGAGGGCGACGGCTTCGTCCGGTTGCGCGATCCCGGCCACGAACAGACCGACGTACGAGAGTGCGAGCGCGAGCAGGAACATCCGCCACCCGCCGCCGAGTACCGCCCTGGCGCGTGCGGCCGACGGCTCGGGCGCCGAGGACGCCCACGACCACACCCCGCCCGACGCCCCGGCCAGCGCCGCGATCGCGAACGGGAACACGCACGCCTGCCAAGCGGACAAGGAGATCCGAACGCCACCGGTCACGAACGACCCGAGCTCGACGGGTTCCTCGAACCGCACAAGGAGCGCGACGAGCAGCACGGGCGGGGCGTAGCCGAGCGCGACCCGAGACCCGGTCAAGGCCCGAACGCCGGCCCGGTCGCCGAACGCCGAGAGCCGCCCGGCCCGGAACAGCAGCCAGACGGCGACGGCCGTCACGGCGAGCAGGGCGACACCGAGCTCGACGGTGGCCGAACCGCCGCCAGGGAGGTTCGCGCCCGGCAACCTCGAGGGGTCGATCGCGAGGTGGCCCTCGAACACCACCGCGACGTGGTGGAACGGACCGAGGTAGAGCGCCCCGACCCGGACCGCGCCCCCGAACGACACGCCCGGGGCCGCGAGCCCGAGCGTGGTCACGGCGGCGACGACGCCGACGCCGACGATCAGCAGGAAGACCAGGAACCCCCGCAGGAGGGACCGCGGCCACCCGGAGGATCCGTCGGGGAGCACGGGCCGCCGACCCGGCGCGGTCACGACAAGGCGGCGCGGACGAGCCCGGCAACCTCCGTGGGCGTTCGGCCGACCCCGACCCCGGCGGCCTCGAGCGCCTCGGCCTTGGCCGCCGCCGTCCCGCCCGAGCCCGTGATGATCGCGCCGGCGTGGCCCATGCGCTTGCCCGGCGGCGCCGTGAACCCGGCGATGTAGGAGACGACGGGCTTGGTCATGCGGTCGGCGATGACCGCCGCGGCTCGCTCCTCGTCGTCGCCGCCGATCTCGCCGATCATCACGACGAGGTCAGTCTCGTCGTCGGCCTCGAAGCGTTCGAGCGATCCGATGAACCCGATGCCGTGCACCGGGTCACCCCCCATCCCGACGCACGTGGACTGGCCGATGGCAAGCTGGGTGAGCTCGTGCACGATCTGGTACGTGAGCGTCCCGCTGCGGCTGACGAGGCCCACGCGGCCGGGTGCGCAGATCTCGCCCGGGATGATCCCGACGTTGGCGCGACCCGGCGAGATCACGCCGGGACAGTTCGGACCGACGAGCACGGTCTCCGTTCCCCGCAGGTACGCGCCGACCTGGGCCATGTCGCGGACCGGGATGCCCTCCGTGATGCACACCACCAGGCCGATCCCCGCGTCCGCGGCCTCGTAGATCGCCTCGGCGGCGAACCGCGCCGGCACGAAGATCAGGGACGTGTTCGCGCCCGTAGCGCCGACCGCATCCTCCACCGTGTCGAACACCGGGATCCCCTCGACGTCCTGCCCGCCTTTGCCGGGCGTGACGCCCGCGACCACATCGGTCCCGTACGAGCGGTTCCGCAGCGAGTGGAACGTTCCCTCCGAACCCGTGATACCGGCGACCACGACCTTCGCGCCCTCATCGACGAGGATCGCCACCGCTACGCGACCCCCTCGCGCGCGAGCTCGGCCGCACGCTCGGCGGCCTCGAGCATCGTGGCGGCCGGCACGATCCTGAGGTGGTTCGCCTCGGCGAGGATCCGCCGCCCCTCCTCCGCGTTCGTGCCGTCGAGCCGCACGACGATCGGCACCTGCGGGCTCACGCGTTCGAGCGCCTCCAGAATCCCCAGCGCGACCAGGTCGCACCGCGTGATCCCGCCGAAGATGTTCACGAGGACGCTCCGGACGCTCGGGTCCGAGAGGATCACCTCGAGCGAGGTCGCCATGACCTCGGCGCTCGCGCCGCCACCGACGTCGAGGAAGTTGGCGGCATCCGCCCCCGCCTGCTTCACCACGTCGAGGGTCGACATCACAAGACCGGCGCCGTTGCCGATGATGCCGACCTGTCCGTCGAGCTTCACGTATTGGAGCCCGGCATCCCTCGCCCGTCGCTCGATCGGATCGATCGGGAACGAATCCGCGATGGCCGCCGCGTCCGGATGACGGAACAGGGCGTTGTCGTCGACCGTGATCTTCGAATCCAGCGCCATCACCGTGCCGTCCGTCAACAGCACGAACGGGTTGATCTCGACGAGGGTGGCGTCGGTCTGGGCGAGGACGGTGTACGCCTTCATAACCAGGTCCGAGGCGCCCTCGCGCGCCTCGACGGGCAGGTGTCCGGTCAACCGGCGAGCGTGGTACGCACGGAGGCCGCGGACCGGGTGCACGTGCACCCGACGAATCGCCTCGGGCTTGGTGCGCGCGACCTCTTCGATCTCGATCCCGCCATCGTTCGACACCATCGCGAGGTAGGTGCCCTCGCTCCGGTCGAGGGAGATCGCGGCGTAGAACTGGGCGGCGATGTCGACGAGCCGCTCGACCAGCACGCGCGTCACCGGGGCGCCGCCGAACCCCTGCTCGAGCATCCGGGCCGCCTCGCGCGCCGCCTCCTCGGGCGAGTGCACGAGTACGACGCC
>DATEQE010000034.1:0-4281 GCA_035272825.1 Actinomycetota bacterium | reverse complement strand
AGGCCTCGGGCGCCGCCTCCGTGTCCGTCGTCGTCGTGGCCCCGCCAGGCTGGGAGGCCGAGGTGCATCGAGCCGTCGACGCGTTCGGCGTCGACGCGATCGTCGCCGGCGGCGAGACCCGTCAGGCATCGGTGCGCGCCGGGCTCGCGGCCGTGGCCGCCGACGTCGAGCGCATCCTCTGTCACGACGCGGCTCGGCCGCTCGCGTCGCCGGCGCTGTTCACGCGCGCGCTCGAGGCGCTCGAGGGCTGGGACGGGGTGGTCCCGGTGCTCCGGGTGGTCGACACGGTCAAACGCGTGCAGGACGGGAGGATCGAGGGGACCGAACCGCGCGACGCGCTCGCGTTCGCCCAGACGCCGCAGGCGTTCACGTCGGCGGCGCTCCGCGATGCGCACGAGCGAGCGGTGGCCGACGGCTTCGAGGGGTCCGACGACGCGCTCTTGCTCGAGCGCGCCGGCTACCGCGTCCGGGCGATCGACGGCGAGCGCACGAACCTGAAGATCACGACGGCCGAGGACATCCGGCTCGCGGAGGTGCTCGCCCGGTGACCGAACCGCTCGTGGGTCTGGGGTTCGACGTGCACGCGTTCGCGCCAGGACGCCCCCTGATGCTCGGCGGCGTCCGCTTCGATGCGCAGGAGGGCCTCGTCGGGCATTCCGACGGCGACGTCGTGTGTCACGCGCTCGCGGACGCCCTGCTCGGGGCGGTCGCGCTCGGCGATCTCGGGGAGCACGTCCCCGAGACCGACCCGGCGTTCGCCGGGATCGGCGGGCTCGACCTGCTCGGCCGTGTCGTCGGGGTGGTGGTGCGAACGGCCGGTGCGCACCCGGTCTCGGCCGACCTCACGATCATCGCCGAGCGTCCCTCGATCGCGCCGGTCCGAGACGCGATGCGGCGAGCTCTCTGCGGAACGCTCGGGGTCCCCACCGAGCGGGTCTCGGTCAAGGCGACGCGTCCGGAGGGATTGGGTCTCACGGGCGACGGCATCGGCTGCCTCGCGCTCGTCGTGTTGGCGCGGTCGTGAACACGCCGGTCGTGAGCGGCCGGCGGGCTGTTCTCGAGGCGGTGCGCTCCGGCGCGGCGCGTGAGGTGCTCGTCGCCCGAGACGCGCGCTCGACGGCGGGACTACGGGACGTGCTGGCGGCCTGCCGCGAAGCGGGGCTCCCGGTACGCGAGATCGACCGTTCCGAGCTCGACGGGCTCGCGGTCGACCACCGGGGGGTCGTGGCGATCACCGGTTCGCCGAAGGCGATCGGCGAGCGAGAGCTCGCCGCGTGGCCGTTCGGCCCCGACGATCTGGTCGTCGTCCTCGACGGGATCACCGACCCGCAGAACCTCGGTGCCGCGGCGCGTTCGGCGGAGGCGGCCGGGGCCACGATGCTCGTCACCCGCACCCGTCGGGCGGCGGACGTCACCCCGGCCGCGATTCGGGCGTCGGCCGGCGCGCTCCTGCACCTCACGCATGCGCGGATCGCCAACATCGCTCGCGGGCTCGAACGCCTGAAGGACGCGGGCTTCACCGTCGTCGGGCTGGACGAGCACACCGACCGGACGGTGTTCGAGGCGGAACCGCCCGAGGGCCGCGTCGCCATCGTGCTCGGTTCGGAGGGCGAGGGCCTCAGCCGGCTCACCCTGGCCGCCTGCGACCTGCTCGTGCGCCTCCCGATGCGCGGCCGCGTCGGCTCGCTGAACGCGTCCGCGTCGCTCGCGGCCGCCCTGTACGCGTTCGTGCTGCCCCGCAGGCTCGGAGGCGGCTCGTGATGCGAGCGCGCACCGACCGGTAGCGCTTGGCCCGGCCGGCGGCTCGCCGCTGCTAGGCTCGCTCGGGCGCCGGCGTAGCTCAGGGGCAGAGCAGCTGTCTTGTAAACAGCAGGTCGTCGGTTCGAATCCGACCGCCGGCTCGAGATCTCCCGATCTCGTCCGTCAAGGTCGGAACCGGAGTGCCGATGCCATGACCATGCAGGCTCGTCACCGGAACCTCGCCGCGAAGGCGCTCGCCTCCCTCCTCCTCATCGGATCGGCGATCGCTCCTTTGGCGGCCGTCGCTGAACCCATCCCCGGATCTCGGTGCCGGGTCTTCCCGGAGTCGAACATCTGGAACACGCGGATCGACGCGCTCCCGGTCCACGAGCTGAGCGACACCTGGCTCCGTTCGGCCGAGGCGGGGTCGACGGACCTGCATCCGGACTTTGGGCCGCCGCCATATGGGCTCCCGTTCGACGTCGTGGGGCGCCGCCAGGCGAAGGAACGCGTCCGATTCACCTACGCCGACGAGAGCGACCCGGGCCCCTACCCGTTCGACGCGCGAACGCCGATCGAGGGCGGTTCGGATCGGCACGCGCTGATCGTCGAGCGCGGCACGTGCCGGCTGTACGAGCTGTTCGCCGCGTCGTGGAACCACGGCGACCCGCAGGCCGGGAGCGGCGCCGTCTTCGACCTGGACTCAAACCGGCTCCGCCCCGAGACCTGGACGTCGGCCGACGCCGCCGGGCTCCCGATCCTGCCGGGGCTCGTGCGCTGGGACGAGGTCAAGGCCGGCAGCATCACGCACGCGATCCGGTTCACGGTCTCGTGTACGACGGACGCGTATGTCTGGCCGGCACGCCACGCGGCCGGTGTCGACGACCCCGAGTGTCCGCCGATGGGCGCGCGGTTCCGGCTCAGGGCGGACTTCGACCTCGACGGGTTCAGCCCGAGGGCGCGGACGATCCTACGCGCGATGCAGTGGTACGGCCTGATGCTCGCCGACAACGGCTCGAACTGGTACTTCCAGGGCACGCGCGACGCCCACTGGCGTAACCACCTGCTCGATCAGCTCAAGACCGTGCCGGCGTCGGCGTTCGAGGCGGTCGACGTGAGCGGGTGCATGGTGAACGCCGACAGCGGGAAGGCCGATTGCCCCGCGTGAACCTCGCCCGTCAGTGCGCGATCGGACCCATCTAGATCCCGAGGTCAGGAAGGTCCAGGTTTCGGGGCAGCAAACCGAGCGGCCGGTGCCGCTCAGGCCTCGGCGAGCAGGACCTTGAAGGAGGCGCCACCGCCCGGACGGTCCTCGACCCACCCCCGCCCGCCGTGGAGCTCGGCGAAGCGGGCGACGAGCGACAGCCCGACGCCGACGCCGGGCGACGTGCTCGCCGGACCGGGGCCTTGCCGGAAGGGCTCGAAGATCGCGTCCTTGAGCTCGTCCGGGACCCCGCCGCCCTCGTCCTCGACCACGACCAGGAGCCCGTCCTCGCGCCGCTCCACCCATGCTCAGATGCGGCTGTTCGGCGACGTATGCCGGGAGGCGTTGGACAGCAGGTTCTCGACGATCCGCTCGACCTTCGGGGGGTCGACGTTCGCGATGAGCTCGTCGGACCCGCACTCGATCTCGCGCCCGCCGAGCTGCACGAACTCACGTACTGCGCCGCGGACGAGCGCGCCGACGTCGATCGGCCGGCGCTGGGGCGTGATGATCCCGCGCTGCAGTCGGTCGAGATCGAGCAGGTCGCCCAGCAGCCCCTCGAGCTTGCGGGCGTTCGACGCGATGCGCTGGAGCAGGTCGATCGCGTCCTCGCGGGGGATGTCCATGCCCGACTGCTCGAGGGTGACCGCGGAGCCCAGGATCGACGTGAGCGGGGTGCGGAGATCGTGCGACACGGCCTCGAGGAAGGTGTTCTTCATCTCGTCGAGCGCCTGCAAGCGCTGGCTGGCCTCGCGTTCGCGGTGGAAGGCCTCGGAGAACTTCTGCTCGCTTCGGCGCAGCGCCTGCTCGGCGCGCTTGCCTTCGGTCACGCCGACGATGAGGCCTCGGACGACCGGCCTGCCTCTCGCGTCGACGGCGATGTGGACGATGTCGCGGAGCCAGAGCGTCTCCCCTTCCCGCCCACGGGTCCGGTGTCCAGGTCGAGATCGTCGCCGGGGGTCGCGATAGCGGCTCGAAGGGCGGAGGTCATCGACGCGCGATCGTCGGCGACGATGTGGTCGCCCCATCGTCGCCAGGGCGTGCAGCATCCGCAGCTGCGCCACGGAGCGCAACTCGTGTTCCTCGACGGTTCCGCTGATGCGGTTGCTGGTCTCGACCATCCTGGAGGGCCCGGACGTGGACGGGCCATCCTCTGTGGACGGGCCATCCTCTCATGACTCGGCCGGTCCGAGCTCTTCCTGAAGCCGCAGGTCGGGGGCCTGTTCGGGCACGGGTACCATGTGCGATGTGAGCACCACGGACGAGGTGACCGCGGGCGCTCTGCCCGCCACCGTGCTGGAGCTCCTCGACGCCTCGGTGCCGCCCGAACGGGCGGA
>DATEQE010000033.1:0-3264 GCA_035272825.1 Actinomycetota bacterium | reverse complement strand
ACGTCCTCAAGGCGGTCCCGAACGCGACGTGGAGGGCCTCGACGTACCACGGCACGACGATCTGGTACCTGGACGATCCTGGACTCTCGAGCACGGGGGTCGTCCCCGCCTACGCGGTGGTCGAAGGTGCCGCGATCGTCGGATCCAGCCCTATCGAGATCCGGAAGGTGATCGACACCCAAGCGGGGAGCGAGCCGAACATCAGCGCGTCGTCTTCGTACCGGCGGGCCGTCACCCGGGTGCCGGCCGGCGGGGGCACGTGGTACCTGGACGTGGCGGCGATGGTGTCGAGGTTCGGGTCACAACTCCCACCCGACGTCGCCTCGAACATCGAACCGTTCAAGACCGTGGTCCAGGGGACCAGCAGCTCCTCCTCCCTGAGCACCTACCGGCTCTTCATCGAGATCCGTTGAAAGGGTCCAGCGACATCCGATAGTGGATCTCGCGGATCTCGACCGGCAGGACCTCGTGCGGACCCGAACGCTCGCCACCATCCAATCCGCAGGCCGCCGTCGGATGGCCCCGCCCTCAGCCCCGCAGCTCGACGCCGGTCTCGTCGGCTCGAACGGTGGCGAGGTCGTCGGTCCGCAGGGTGGACTCGGCCGTCACGACCACGGGGATCGTGGTGCCGAAGAGCTCGCGCGCCACGATCGCGCCGAGGGCGAGGATCGGGTCGGTCTCGCCCAGGACGATCGCGGCGGGTGCGGTGCCGGAACGGATCGCCTCGGCGAGCACGCTCGAGGAGGAGCTCGAGCCGCGTCCCGACGGCATCAGCAGGATTCGCCCCGCCACGTTGGCCCCGTGCTGCGGGTGGCGGGCGTCGATGATGTCGCCGGTGGCCGGGTCAACGCCGCCCCAAAACGAGAGCGGCTCATCGAGGACGAGCGCCCGGCCCTCGGCCGTCCCCGCGACGAGGGTTCGGGCCTCAGGCATCCGCCCACAGCGTCTCGTCGAGCAGGACGCGCCCGGCCACCGCCGACCGGACGCACTCCTCGAGCCCCCCGAACACCACGTCGACGCCGAGGTTCGCCGGGGCGTACCAGGCCCACTTCGCGGAGTCGGTCATGACGGAGCCGTTCACCTCGTCCATGACGGGGGAGATGTAGGTGCAGGTGTCGGAGACGACCCGAACACCCAGCGACTCGAGCAGTGGCACGACCCCTCCACCCTCGGCCTCGGCCAGCACGTCTCGTCCAGCGTTCACGTAGAGGGGTACCGCGACCTCGTCCGTCCCCAGGAGCCCGGCCAGCCGTTCGAGCTCGGTGAGCGAGGCGTGCGGTGTCCCGACGCTGACCGCGCCGAGCCGGTCGGGGGCGACGGTGCTCAGCTCAGCTCGGGACGCCCGGAGTCGGCCCATCGTCACCCGGAGCTCGCGAACCTCCTCGCCCCCGGTTGCGGCCTCCAGTGTCGGCGCCTCGGGTGTGATGCCGACCGCGTGGACCATCGCCACCGAGCCCGAGGAAGCGGCCGCCGCTCCGAGCGCCTTCATCCGGTCCTCCGACGTGTCCGCGGGCAGGCCGACGATCGCGGCGACCTCGCTCCCGACCTCGCGGCCGAGCGCGTGCCCGAGCACCGGATAGAGCGCGTCCGAGGCGAGCAGCCGCTCCGAGATCTCTTCGAGCGTCACCACGAGGCCCGCCCGCCGTGCCTCGTCGCGATGCAGCCCGGCGAACGGCACCCGGCCCGTCAACGCGGCGCAGATGTCGATGAAGTCGCCGTATCGGTCGGTCCGAGCGCCGAGCACCGAGTTGCAGAACACGATCGCGTTGGATTCGGCCCACGCGACGTGCTGCCCGAACGCCGGACGCTCCGGCAGCTGGTACGGCGCGCAGGTCCACGTGGGCCGGCAGCCCATCGCGACGTAGGCGTCCATCTGTCGACGGGCGCTCGCGGCCATCCCGGGGTCGCTGCGGTACCGGTCGGGATGCAGCAGGTCGAGGGCGCCGACGTTCAGCGTGGTGGGCACCGCGACCCGGGCGCCGCCCGCGACCAGGCGCTCGGCGAACTCGAGCCCCGCGATCCCGTGGTACAGGCACCCGTCGACATGCGCCGAGGCCACGTCGATCAGCCGCTCGGCGGCGCTTACGCCGGCCATCTCGACGACGATGCGCATCGCGAGCGCGGCGGCCTCGCCCCGCTCGCCCCGCAGGAGGGCCCGGTCGCTCTCGGTGAGCTCGACCGGCACCGAGGGCCTAGGCCTTCGCCGCCCGTTCGAAGATCGGGAGCGCCCGCTCCGTCATCTCGTCGTTCCCGGTGATCGAGATGCGGAAGCGCCCGGGCATCTCGACGACGGTCCCGGGCAGGACGAACACCTTGTCCTCGGCGAGTCGCTCGACGAACGCGACGTCGTCCGGGTCCGGACTCGTCGGCAGGAGATAGAACGTGCCCTCGGGCGAGTGGAGGTCGTAGCCGTAGGAGCGGAGCGCCTCCACGACGCGGTCCCGGCGCCGCTGCAGGGCCTTGACGTCCACGCTCATCCCCTCGAGATCGCCCATCGCGCGCTGCAGGACGTTGGTCGGGGCCGCGTGCCCTCCGTACGTGAGCTGACCGAGCTGCAGCGCCTCGCGCATCTCGGGACGGTCGGGCATCTCGGGTGGCAGGGCGATGTATCCGACCCGCTGCCCGGGCGTGAGCAGCTGCTTGGCGTAGGTGTAGACCAGGAACGAGTTCGCGTAGGACTCGGTCGGGCTCGTGAACGACCGGTCGTCGAAGACGATCCGCGAGTATGCCTCGTCCGAAATCAGGTAGATCGGGTGCCCGATCCGTTCGGAGCCGGCGGTCAGCACGTCGGCCAGGGCCCGCAGGGTCTCGGGCGGGTAGATCTTGCCGCTCGGGTTGTTGGGCGAGTTCACGATGATCGCCGAGGTGCGCGGGGTGATCGCGGCCTCGATCGCGTCCAGGTCGAGGTCCCACGTCTCGTAGTTCACCGGGACCCGTACGGGGTTGGCCTGCCCGCCCAGGATGATCGCCTCGTAGAAGAACCACGGGGGCGTGAGGAAGATCACCTCGTCGCCGGGGTCGGTCACCGTTCGGATGCACAGGTTGAGGCCGGCGAACGCGCCGTCGGTCACCAGGATGTCGTCGGCCTCGAAGTCCACGCCCCGTCGCTCGCGGAGACCGGCGGCGGCGGCCTCCTGCGCGTACGGCTCGTTGAACTTGTACGCGTACCAGTCCTTGTCCTGCGGCACGGTCCAGCGCTGCAGCGATTCGACGTACTCGGGGAGCACCATCTCCTGCGGGTTGCCGGCGACGAAGTCGCAGTTC